>NZ_JBEYXK010000037.1:0-66838 GCF_040645035.1 Streptomyces sp. NPDC046876
CTGCGACGACAACCAGTTAGCCAGCCCCCGAACCCCCTGGCAACGACCCCCCTCTACGACCGCCCATCGCAGCCGGCGAGCGAGAGCTTCCGCCGGGCGGTAGCTCTCCGGGCAGGTGAGAGCGGGTTTCCCGCCGGGTCGGGGACCTACTATCCGGGCGCGAATGTGACGCAGGTCCTGTGGGCCGCCTCACCGCCCAGGCGCCGGAATGTCACCTTCCGTGGCTGTTTGTATCCCATTGGGGAGTGTCCCTGGCCGGATCTCGGTCTGTACGGGCCGTTCCAGGGAGCTCCCACCGGTGCCCGTGCGCCGGTGCCGTCGGCCACCGCGCTCGGCGGCGTCGGCATGGGTGTCAGGCGGCGACGGTCATGACATCATCCAGCTACGCAAAGGCGCGAGGGGGTTACGTCGGATGGCGGCAGTGCGGGCAGGTATGGGGCAGCGGCGCTGGCTGGTCCCCGCGTCCCTCGCGTTGGCGAGTTCGGGTGGCATGCTCGGGGATCTCCTGTTCGGCATCGGGCTCCCCACGAAGTACGCGGTCGGGGGCATGGTCGCCGCCATGGGGTCCGTTGCCGTTCTGACCTTCACGGCCGAGCGCAGGGCCGACGCCGGCCGGGCCGAGGCCGAGGCCGATCACTCGGTCATCGACCAGCTCGCGCCCGAGCCGGTCCTCATCGGGCGAACGGCACTGGCCCGCGCCCTGTGCAGCGAGCTGGAGGATGTCGCACCTGCCCGAGAGGCCCTGCGCACCTCGGATCCGGCCCAGGGGCGGGCCCGGGTGATCGTGGTCCACGGCGCGGCCGGCACGGGGAAGACGACGCTGGCCCTGTACGCCGCGCATCAGGTCAAGGGCAGTTTCCCCGACGCGCGCCTCTACATCGATCTGCAGGGCGACGGCACCGCGCCGGTCTCCAGCGCCCAGGCGCTGGAGCACTTC
The DNA here is from genome assembly GCF_040645035.1 of Streptomyces sp. NPDC046876. Classification (NCBI taxonomy): domain Bacteria; kingdom Bacillati; phylum Actinomycetota; class Actinomycetes; order Kitasatosporales; family Streptomycetaceae; genus Streptomyces; species Streptomyces sp. NPDC046876. The sequence goes on from NZ_JBEYXK010000037.1 coordinate 938, forward strand.
TTGCGCAGCCTCGGGGTCGCGACGCCCGAGATCCCGCGCAGCGTGGGTGACCGAGCGGCCTTGTTCCGCTCGCTGGTCGGTCGGTTACGGATGCTCGTGCTCCTCGACAACGCGCATTCCACCGAGCAGATCAGGCCCTTGATTCCGGCCGGGCCGGGATGCGCGGTCATCGTCACCAGCCGCAGGGCCCTGACGGGCGGCAACATCAGCAATCGCCAGGAGATCCGGGTCGCTTTGCCGGAGGAGGACGAGGCGCTCGCCGTCTTCTCCCACTACGCCGGTCGGTCCCGGGTGCATGAGGATCCCGCCGCTGCGCTGGAGATCGTCCACTTCTGCGGAAGGCTGCCCCTTGCGCTGCAGATCGTCGGTGCTCGGCTGCAGTCCCGCAGCGACCTCACCCTGGGGCGGATGAGGGCACGGCTGGAGGACGAGCGATCGCGTCTGCGCGAGCTGGCCTACCAGGACAGCAGTCTGCAGGCGTGTCTGCTGCTCAGTCACCGCGATCTGTCGGAGCCCGCCCGGCGGGTGCTGGGCGGGCTGGGCGGACTGCCGCGCGGGCGGCTGGCCGAGTGGCACGTTGCGCTGGTCGCCGCGGACGGTGCGACCGCGGTCGGCGCTCTCGACGAGCTCATGGAAACCGCGCTCATGGAGCAGGGCGGGAGCGCCGCCGACCCGGAACCGGAGTACCGCCTCCACGACCTGGTCCGGGTCTTCGCCCGCGACCAGTACGGGCAGCTGCCGCCGGAAGATCGCCGCCTGGCTGAGCGCAGGATCGTCACCGGCTACCGGGATGCGGCCCTGCAGCTGGCCGCGGTCCGGGCGCCCGAGATCGCCGCCCGTGAGTCCGTGACCCCTGCCGGGCACATGGCAGGGCAATCCGCCGCGGAGTGGTTCTCGGCAGAGGCGGAGCGACTGGTGTGGGTGCATGCCCGGGCTGCCGAGGTCGGTGAGCCCGAGGCGGCGGTTCTGATCGCCGAGTGCGCCTCCTACTTCCTTGACGAATTGAGCGCGGCATCTGCGGACCTGGGTGCGATGTTCGCCGCGCCGGGCACGGGCCCGCACTCGGCGCACACCCGTGCCCGGGCGGCGTTGCGCCTGGCCGATCAGGACTTCGACGGCGCCCTGGCGGCCCTGGAAGGCGGTGACGCGTCGGCCGACGGGCCGTACGGCGCGGCCAGGGCGCTCGCGCTGACCGCCCGGATCGAGCGCGAGCAGGGTCGCTACGACGCGGCGACCGCGCACATGTCCGCTGCCGTCGAGCAGCTGCGCGCGCTGGGCGACCGCTGGCACCTGGCCCTCGCATGGGAAATGCTGGGCGAGATCAAACGGGCACGGGGCATGCCGTCGGAGGCCGAGTCGTGCCAGCGCGAGGCGCTCGCCATTGCCGTGGAGTTCGCGGACCTGCGCGCCCAGGCCCGGCTGCGCCGCACCCTTGCCGAGACGCTGGCCTACAAGCGGGAGTTCCCGGAGGCCGGGGAGTTGTTGCGGGCATCCTCCGCCGGCTTTCGACGTCTGGGCGACCGCACCTGGGAAGCCCGTACGTTGTACGTCGAAGGCCGGGTGCAGCGGCTGCTCGGAAAGCGCACGGCCGCGCTCGCGAGCTACGAGAGGGCCCTGCACATCTTCGACCAGCTCGGTGAGCGCCTGTGGTCCGGCCGCGTCCGCAACGCCCGCATCCGCCTCTTCGCGGGTCTCGGCGACATGGGACGCGCCCGTGAGGAGGCCGAAGCCGCGCTCGCCGTCTTCGCCGAGGTCGGGCACACGCTGTGGCACGCGCACACCCTCCGCGATCTGGGGTGGCTGGACCTGCGAGCCGGCCGGCCCGAGGAGGCCGTACCGCTGCTGGAGAGCGCCGTTCGCACCTGCCGTGAGGCCGGCGACACTCACGCCGAGGCAGCGGCGGGCCACCTGCTGGGGGTCGCGTACCGCAATACCGGCCGAGCAGCGGATGCCCGCCGAGAGCTCGAGGCCGCCAGGGCGATCTACGCCGCCGGGGGCTACGCCTGGCAGGAGGCCACCTGCGTACACGACCTGGTACGTGCCCTCCGGGCAGCGGGCGACGCGACCGGAGCCGACGAGCTGGCACGCGCAGCCGCCACGGCGAATCCGTACTTCGCCGCGATGTCGGGTCGTGACGGCGCGGTGGCCGTGCCCGACGAGGACTGATCCGAGGAACCTTCTGCCTGAGGCCGCCACCCGGAACTGCTGTGCGGGGGCGACCTCTCGGGCAGGTGCGGCCGGTCCTGTCAGTGCTTGGCGATCTGCTGGAGTGCCTCGCCCTGGTAGCGGGCCCCGGCGTTCCAGAGGATGAAGGAGCTCATCTTGTTCGCTGCCGCGGCCTTGATCTGTTCGGCCACCTCGGCCGGCCCGTAGGTGCTGCCCATCGAGAAGTCCTGCAGCCACGGGATGATCTCGGTCTGCGTGCCCTTCGCCTGGCGGGCGAAGTCGGCGAGCGAACGCTGCACGATCGCGTACGGGGCCGTGTCCGGCTCTGCGACGCCGTACTCCCCCGGCCCCCAGTGGGACGGGTAGACCATCGGGGCGATGTAGTCGGTGACCTTGACCAGGGAACCGATGTCCTGGGCGATCTCGGTGGGACGGGTCGCGGCGATGCCGAAGACGGAGACGCCGAGGTAGGCGGGGTGGGGACGGAGTGCGGTCCGGGTGTCGGCGACGAACGAGGTGATCGACTGCTCGGGCGTGGCGGTACCGATGCCCGGGAAGCGCATGTCCCTCAGCGGGCCGTCCGGTCGGCGCACGTAGTCGTAGAGGATGTCGTCGAAGCCGAGGCGAGCTGCTTCGACGGCGAGGTCCTGATTGTACTTGCGGACCGCGGGGTCGGCGAAGTTCGTGAAGGACAGGGCGCCGTAGTGGCCGCCGTCGTACGGTTCTCCCCCCGGAGTCAGCACGAGCCGGTCCCGCTTGCCGGACTCCCAGGAGGCCGAGGCGAGCTTGGGGTCGCGGAAGGCCACGATGCGGCCGATGGCCTGGGCGCCGGCGGCGTGGATCTCTGCGATCGCCTTGCGGGCGTCGTAGTAGCCCTTGGCCGCGCCGATCTGGCGGGCCAGCGGCACCTGGGAGGCGTACCCGACCTCACCGTCCTCGTCCTTGACGTCCAGTTCGACGGCGTTGAGCTTGCCGCTGCGGACCAGAGCGAGGATGTCGCCGCGCAGCGTGTCGTCGCCCCAGCCGATGGCCGTGATGTGCGCGGCCCGGACCATGGGACGGCGTCCCCGGGCGGACACGTCCTTGGTGGTGGTGTTTCCGGCGCGGTCCACCGCCGTGACCTTGACGAAGGGTGTGCCCTTCGGCACCTTGATCCGGAAGGCCCCGGCCTTGTCGACGGGGACCCTCTTGCCGTTGACGCTCACTTGGGCGTCGGTGGAGGCCTTGCCGGTGATGGTCACCGGCTCGGCGTTCTTGATCACGGGATCGGCCACGTGCAGCTCGGGGGCAGTGGTGTCCACGCTGAAGCCCACGACCTGGCGGGAGGAGACGAAGGGGAGGCTGCCGCCGGCGGCCACCACCAGGGTGTGCCGGCCTTCCTTGAGGTGCGGAAGTGCCAGTTTCAGGCGGGCGCCGTCGGTGGTGAGGGGGATCGCCGCACCGTCCAGGGTGGCGCGCAGCTTGTTCCTGTCGCCGGCCGCGTCGGCGGCGAGGTAGGCGCTGACCTTTGCGGCCGCGCGCCCGTCGAGGACCGCGCCGTCGCTCACGCCCTGGATGTCCGGACCCCGCGCGAGGAACGTCCAGGCTCCGACGCCGGCTCCGGCCAGCGCGAGCGCCCCGGCTGTCGCTTTGAGGGCGCCGCGACGGACGCGGCGGCGGGGCCGGAGGGAGGGGCTCGAGTGCGCTATGCGTGTGGGGAACATCTTGAGGTCCTTCGTGCCGTGGGGTGGGCGTGGGCCGGATGTTGCCTCCATTCATTGCCGCCCCGTCTGCCGGTCGCCTCGCTCCGCTCGGATTTCATACGAACGGCCGCGATGGGCTCCGGCGTGGCAGTTACGCCATGCAGGGGGCACTGCGGTACGAGGGCACCCCTCGCAGGTAGTCATGGCGCGACACATTGCCTTGGAGAGGCTTGCTTCCGATGCGCCACCCGCTCGTTCCGCTCGGCGCCCTCGCGGGCGCCGCCGCCCTGCTCGCCACCGGCTGTTCCGCGCGGCCGTCGCCGGCCGCGGGGCAACACCCTGCTGCCGCGTCCTCGGCGGCGGCCGGCCCCGTCGCCGCCAAGAGGCCGGCGGAAGTCGGCGCCAACGAACTCGGCCAAGTGCCGGTGCTGATGTACCACCAGCTCACCGAGGATCCGGCCAGCGTCTACGACCGCACCCCGGCCGACTTCCGGGCCGAGTTGGAGCGCCTCGCCCGGGAGAACTACGTGCCGGTGACCGCACGGGACTTCCAGACGGGCCGCATCGACATCCCGGCCGGCACGCACCCCGTGGTCCTCACGTTCGACGACTCGACCAACAGTCAGGTGCGCCTCGGCGCCGACGGGGCCCCGGCGCCGGACACGGCCGTCGCCATCCTGGCGGAAACGGCGAAGAAGCACCCCGCCTTCAAGCCGGTGGCGACCTTCTTCGTCAACGCTGACGCCTTCTCGGCCACGGGCTCCGCCAAGGCCCTGACCTGGCTGAAGGAGCACGGCCACGAGGTCGCCAACCACACCGGCCGGCACGAGAACCTCAGCTCTCTGGACCAGGCGGACGCCGCGAGGGCGATCTCGGCCGGCCAGGAGGCGATCGAGAAGGCCGCGCCCGGCACGCAGGTCACCTCGCTCGCCCTGCCCTTCGGCGCCATGCCCGAGCCGGCCGGGGTCGCCCTGCGCGGATCGGGCTACCGCTACGACGGGGTGTACCTCGTCGGGGCCAACCCGTCGGTCTCGCCGTTCGCGAAGGCCTTCACACCCGGCGCGATCCCCCGGATCCGCTCGGCGGGACCCGACGACGAGGACGCCGAGTTCGGTTCGTCGCGTTGGCTGGACAAGCTCGCCGCCGGGAAGAGCCGGTACGTCTCGGACGGCGACCCGAACACCGTCGCCTTCCCGAGCGCCTCGCAGAACGAGCTGTCGCCGGCCTTCGCGAAGCGGGCCAGGCCGTACTGACTCCCTGACCCCTGACCTCTGACCTCTGACCTCTGGCGGCCTACGGATATCCAGGGATGTTTCGTACAATACTGGAGTAAATGTACGGCGTATCCCTCCGTGCACGGAGCCCGGTCGGCTCCGCGCAGGCACCGCCGGGCGATGGGAGTACGGACATGGTCGAGCCGGACACCCCGGAACGGCGGGGCCGCCTGAGCCGCCCCCTGGTGCTCGCCGCGGCCGTCGCCCTGGTCGACCGCGAGGGCCTCGCGGCGCTCACCATGCGCCGGCTGGCCGCCGACCTGGGTGTGGAGCCCATGGCCATCTACCGGTACACCGTCGGCAAGGAGGCCCTGCTCGACGGGCTCGTCGAGGCCTTCTTCGCCGAGGTGAACGACCGGCTGCGCACTTCGGCCGGCACGGCTTCCGACGTCCCGCCCGACGTACCCGCCTGGCGGGCGGAGCTGCGGCGGATCGCCCGCGCCTTCGCCGCCGTGGTGCACGCGCACCCCGAGATCCTTCCCGTGGTGGCCACCCGTCCGCTCAGCGTGCCGGTGGCCCGGCGCCCGGCCCCGATGCTGCAGCTCACCGAGCACATCCTCGCCGTCCTCGGCCGGGCCGGTTTCGACGACGCCACCGCGCTGACGATCTACCGCGCCTTCGTGGCGTGGAACCTCGGCTGCCTGCTCGTGGACAAGCGCCAGGTGGTCGACAACCCCGACGAGCCCGACCTGATGCTGCGGCTCGGCCTGCACCGGCTGCCCGCCGCGGAGTACCCGCGACTGCGCGCGCTCGCCCCGAAACTCGCCGATTACGACGACGAACACGAGCTCATAGCCGGTCTCGACAGCCTCCTCAGCCGCATGCCCGAGGCGCCACTTGACGCCTTCTACGGCGGAGGCGCACGCTGAGGATACGACGTACACATCGCTCATATGCGTACGTATCCCACCCGACGGCGCCGCAAGGAGGCCCGTCATGTCCCACGAGAACGAGTACACGGTCCTGCGCGTCCGGGTCACGGCCAAGGACGCCGACACCCTCCGCGCACTGCTGCGCGAGGCCCGTCCCGACGTCGGCGGACGCGTCCACGAGGCCGAGGACGGCAGTCTCACCATCGACGCCTACGTCTCCCCCGAACAGGCCGAAGCCCTCGAGCGCGACGGCGTGACGGTCACGACCGTCGAGGACGCCGCCGCCGTCGGCCGCGCCCGCCAGGCCGAGGTCGGGCAGGGCGACCGGTACGCACCGCAGGACGCGGTTCCGCAGGGTCTCGCCCTCAAGGTGAAGGACGCCTAGGAGGGACGCCATGCCGTACCTGAACATCACCGAAGTCTCCTCCGGAGTGACCAGCCTGGCCACCGCCTTCGGCGACACGGCCGACCTCGTCGAACTGCCCGAGCGCACCTTCGAGGGCCGGGCCTGCCACGCCCTGCGGATCGGCGTCCGCACCGTGGCGCCGAAGCCCACCGTCGTCCTGATCGGCGGCGCGCACGCCCGCGAATGGGGCAGCTGCGAGATCCTGCTCAACCTCGCGGCCGACCTGCTGCACGCCCACGCCGGCGGGACGGGCCTGGCGTACGGCGGTACGAGCTTCACCTCCGCCCAGGTGCGCACGATCATGGAGGAGCTCGACGTCATCGTCTTCCCGCTCGTCAACCCGGACGGCCGGCACTACAGCCAGACCGTCGACCCGATGTGGCGCAGGAACCGCAACCCGGCCCAGTCCGGGGGCGACCCGGCCGCCATCGGGGTCGACCTCAACCGCAACTACGACCACCTCTTCGACTTCAAGACGGCCTTCCACCCGAACGCCCCGGTCAGGGTCTCGGACGACCCGGCCGACCCCGACCAGGTGTACCAGGGGCCCCGGCCGTTCTCGGAGCCCGAGACGCGCAATGTCCGCGCGCTGCTCGACGGCCACCCGCGGACCCGCTGGTTCGTCGACGTGCACAGCTACACCCAGAACATGCTCTACGTCTGGGGCGACGACCAGAACCAGTCCCTCGACCCCACGAGGAACTTCCGCAACCACGACTTCGACCACAAGCGCGGACTGCGGGACGACCTGCTCTACGCGGAGTTCCTCTCCAAGACCGACGCCGACGACTCCGCAGTGCTCGCCGAGCAGTTCTGCAAGGCCCTGAAGGGCGTACGGGGCAAGGAGTACACCCCGAAGCCCGCCTTCGACCTGTACCCGACCTGCGGGACGAGCGACGACTACGCCTATGCGCGGCACATCCTCAACCCGTCGAGCGAGAGGATCCTGGCCTTCACCATCGAGTGGGGCAAGAGCTTCCACCCGCCGTGGAACGAGATGAAGAAGATCGTCCTCGACGTCGACGCCGGCCTGGTGCAGTTCTGCCTGACCGCCGCCACGTGACGGTGGTTCCCCTCCGTCCCCCTTGGATGGTTGAGGCGCCCGCAGCGCGGGCGCCTCAACCATGACCGGGGCCGACCGGGGCCTCGGCGGCCTACGCGGCCCGGGTGTAGTGGTAGAAGAACGGGTCGATCGACGGCGGCACGCGCGTGACGTTGTCGAGGTCGAGCAGTTGGTGGCTGACGAAGTCGGCGCGGCGCTGGTACTTCACGCCCTCCGGGAAGTTGGCCGGGTCGGGCGTGTTGTTGCCCGAGAACACCCCGTAGAAGTCCCGGCCGACCGCCAGCAGTCGGATGTAGTCGCCGATGTACGGAACGAAGCGCGCCACGGGCACGGAGGCCGACGCCTGGTGCAGCAGGTGGCGTTCGGCCGGGGTCTGCCAGCCGTCGGCCGTCAGCTCCAGCACCGTCATCCACTGCCCGTCCTTGAACTGCTGGTAGGCCAGTCCGAGGAGGGAGTCCGTGTTGACGGCCAGCGCCGGGTTCTTGCCGTTGGTGACGGTGCGGACATCGTCTGCCGACCAGGTCTGGCCGAGGTCGGTGGAGTGGCGTACGTGCAGGGTGCAGCCCGACTCCGCCGCGACCCGGTCACACCAGGCCACCCAGACACTGGCCGCGTCCGTGGGGTCCACTGCGATCGCGAGGTCGCCGCCGAGGCGTTCCTGGCCCATTTCGGCGTTGAACCGCTCGGTCCGGTCCGTCACCACCCGCTGGCCGATGGCCGAGTCATCGGCGTCCTTCAGGTCCTGGAAGGAGTTCACCCCGACGCCTCCGCCGTCGTCACGGGTGACCACGACGTCGAACGTGACCTTCGAGATGTCGCCGCCCACGTCGACGGAGTTCTGCCAGCTCTCGTAGGCCGCGTAGACGGTGCCGTCGGGGTGGAGCGCGATGCGTACCGGTGGCCCGTCCTGGCCGAAGGGGGTGCGCTGTTCGACCCGGTTGTGCTTGAACCCGGCGGGAGCCGGAGCCGTACGGGCGTCGTCGGAGACCTCCACGGCGGCGGACCGGGGGCTGCGTCCCAGGTCGTTGTTGCCGACGTACACCCGGTCGCGGCTGGGGCCGGCGCCGGTGCTCCCGGCGACGAGCCACGGCTGGTCCGGTGTGTCCCGGGAGACCAGGACCTGCATGGGTGCCGTCGAGGAGATGCCCGGCGAGCGGAGGATCTGCATGCGCAGGACGTCCTCCAGCTGGCCGGCCCGGGCGTTGAGGATGCCCGCGTAGAGGGCTCCTCCCTTCGACGCGAAGCCGATCGAGAGGTCCCCCGTGCCCTGGGTCGAGGTGGCGCCGGGGACGATGTTGCGCAGGACCCACGTGTCCCCGCCGTTGGTCGACACGTACACCGGGGCGAGGGGGCCCCGCATCGGGTCGAGGGTGAACGCGCTCGCGACGATCTGTTGGGGATCCTCGGGGTTGACGGCGAGGTCGGGCTCGGCGTCCTGCGAGCGGTCGCCGCTCAGTGCGGCGGGGGTGATGTTGACGACCTTGAGCGTGGACATGCCCGCTCACCTCCGTGCTGCCTGCAGCGTTTCGAGCTTCTGCGCGGGCTGGTAGTCGTCCGGGTGGACGATCTGGAACGGGGCCCACGCCGCCAGGTCGCCCTCGGTGGCGTGCAGCAGCCACATTCCCTCCTGCGAGGCCTTCGGCTTCGGAGCCGAGTACCAGTGGATGTCGCGGCTGTTGGGGTAGAGCACGGTGATCCGCCCCGGGGCGAGCTCCCCCTGCTCCACGTGGCCCACGTCGAGCTGTGCGACCCACCAGTCGGGCGTGTGCTCGGTGACGTTCGGCGACTCGCCGCTGCCCGCTCGCGCGCGGGTCGCCTGTTCCAGGCCGACGACCACGCCGACCACCACCGCGTCCGCCTCGTCCGCGTGGGACACCATGTCCTCGTCCTCGATGTCGCGCTGGAGCGCGGAGAACGGCATCGCATCGGCGGTCGTCGCGGCGCGCGCGATGTTGGGCCGGACGACGTCCGGGGACACCCGTCCGACTTCCTTGACGGCCAGGGCTTCGCCGTAGACCGCCTCGTTGGTGAAGAAGGCGGCCGCATCGCCGACGGCCGGCAGGTCGAGCTCGCCCGACAGCTGTACGGTGACCTCGCTGCCGGCGAGGTTCTTCAAGGCGTCGGGTGCGTGCAGCACCGCGTCCACCCTGACCACGGCGGTCCGCTCGTCGGCCGGTACGTCCGCCACCCGCGTGTCACCGAGCCGGGTGACCGTACCGACGAAACTCAGCGGTGCCTGCCTGATGAGGTCCCTCACGTCCTCGGGCATGGCGGTCCTCCTCTCGCTTCGGTCCGGTCCCCGCTAGCGCGTGCCGTGCGCGGCGGCCGGGTGCGCTCTGCGCCATTCCATCCGTGCGCAGAGCGCGCACAGGACGGTGACCAGAGCGGTGACGGACACGATGAGCCACTCGAGGGCTCCGCTGCCGGCGTCCGGCTCGACGCCGAAGAGGAGCTCGATCCAGTCGTGCCAGAGGAGCGTGACGAGGAGGAGCAGCCCGGAAAGGGCTCCCAGGGCGACCTCGAGCCAGAACCGGGGGCGGAGGGTGCCGGGGTTGCGGTCGTGCGGGGCATGGAAAGCCATCGCGGCCTCCCCTCTGTTACGCGCCCCGCGCGGAAGGGGGCGCTCGGGGATCGGCGTACACCTACGAGGCACGCGTACTACGTAAACAAGTCTCCGCGCGGGCACATGCCGCGGTCAAGGGCCGCCGGGCCCTCAGCTCCCCTCCCCCGGGTCACGGGCGGGTGCGGGGGCCGTGGTCCTGGGCGAAGGCGTCGAACACCTCGCGCGGTGTTCCGCTGGTGTGGAGGAAGCGCTCGTCGAGGATGACGGCGAGGTCCTCCAGCGCGGCGCGCAGTGCGGCGCCCGCGAGCCGGACGTCCGGATGCCGGGCGCCGGCTGCCTGGCCGGCGAGGTTGTCGGCGTACGCGAGGTTGCGGGCCAGGGACGTACGGTCGTCCCCGTCGTGGAAGTAGTACGACTCCGCGTACTGCATGAAGTCGACCGCGATCACGGAGATTCCGGCGGCCAGGCTGTCGATGACCGCCGCTCCCGCGTCGGTGTCGATCTGTTCCGTCGTGGGGTGCGTGCACGACAGGTGCCACAGGCGCAGGGCCAGCGCGCGGCGCCGGGCCAGGGCCGGGTAGATTCCGAGGGTCCACGACACGGTCGCCGTCAGCAGGACGAAGCCGACCACGGCCTCCATCGGGGCCAGGATGCGCAGCCAGCCCTCGGCGGGCGCGATGTCGCCCAGGCCGAGCGTGGAGACGTGGACCAGGGAGATGTAGAGCGCGTCGAGGAAGTCCGCGTGCTGCGCGGGCCGCAGCCCGACGGCGTAGGTGAAGTCCTCCGGCATGTGCGGCCAGTAGATGAGCGCCCAGCCCACCACCACGACCAGGGCCCACAGGGCAACCACCGTGACCATCGCCAACGGTCCCGCCAGCCCGGACGCGCGGCGTCCGCCCCGCAGCGAGGCCGTCAGCCGCCACAGGAGCGACATCACCAGCCGGCTCAGCCCGCCGTGGCGCGTCGGGTGCCACAGCGTGTGGAAGACGTCCCGCAGGATGTACAGCACCGAGACGAAACCCACGGCATTGACGAACCAGCCCACTGGCTTTACCTCTCACGTCACATCCGGCGCTTCGGGAAACGTACCGTCCGGACGGCCCGCGGGGCGGTGCTGCCCTGGCTCTCCGGCACCACTCGGGTGCCCCGGGGTCGCCCGTTTGGAGTAATCACGCGCGCCCGCGGACATGCCGCACAGCCATGCTGGAAGGGCCCGAACGGGCTAACCCGAGAGGAGCAAGCCATGCGCCTAAGGCGAACACTCGGCCTGGCTTTCGCAACCCTGGCCTTCGCAGGAATGAGCGCCACGGCGTCGTTCACGGCCGAAGCGGCCACGACACCCCAGGTGTCCTGGGGGGACTGCAAGTACGGCCACGGTTACCCGGTCAAGCACAGTGACGGCTATTGGTACTGCCAAGGTGGCACGTACGACGGCCAGCGGATCTACGGCAACACCGGCTATTGAGCCTGCACGCCCTTGGGCCGTCGGCTCGCTGCCGACGGCCCGAGCGGGTGTCTCCTCACCGGTGCGGGGATCCGGGACCGCCGCCCCGTCGGCGCTGTCCGCTCCCGTCCCCGGCCTCGCCCTCGCGGGCCGGCCGGTCCTCGCCCGTCCGGACGCCCTTCAACGGCTCGCCGCTGCCCGTGCCCGCCCGGTGGTAGCCCTCCCGCGCACTGGCCGTACCGGGAACGGTGCGCTCATGCGCCTGGCTCTCGGATCCGGAGTGGGCTCCCGGTTCCCCTTCGTCGCGCGCCCGCGCGAACGCGTCCTCGTCCTCGTGCCTGTCCTTGCGCTTTTGCCGGCTCATCCCGTGCTCCTTTCCGGTACCGCCCGGGTGGCTGCCCGGGAGGTGCGCAGCCCGAGCGGCCGCCACTCGCCGTGGCCCCCCCGGCGGCCGCCGGCCGCGCGGTGCGGTCTGCGTGCGCCGGATGGCGTCTTCCCGGCCGCCGGGCCGCCAACCCGCACCGCCACGGGAGCGTGGTGAACGACGCGCCGGACTCTCGGCCCTGCTGCGCAGTCGTCTCCGTGCCGGGCGCGCATAGTGGTGGTGTGAGCACGGATCGCGATGTCGCAGCCGACGACGGCACCCCCGACCCGAGCCGACCGGCGCCGGAGGGCACCGGCGGCGAGGAGGCGCAGGTCATCGTGGTCGGCGCGGGACCCGCCGGTTCCGCCGCCGCGGTGCACCTGGCGCGCGCGGGTGTGGACGTACTGCTGCTGGAGAAGAGCGACTTCCCTCGGGAAAAGGTCTGCGGCGACGGTCTCACCCCCCGCGGCGTCCACCAGCTCGTGCGCATGGGCATCGACATCGACTCCCCGGGCTGGATGCGCAACCGGGGCATGCGCTGGGTGTGCGGCGGACAGCAGGTCGAACTGGACTGGCCGCGCCTGGGCACCATGCCCGACTTCGGGCTCACGCGCAGCCGCCACGACTTCGACGACCTCCTCGCCGCACACGCCCGCACCGCCGGCGCCCGCCTGCACACCCGCGTCAAGGTGACGGCCCCGCTCACCGACCGGGCCGGCCGTGTCATCGGGGTCTGCGCCACCCGCGGTCCGGACGGGGAGCCGGTGCGCTACCGGGCGCCGCTCGTCGTCGCGGCCGACGGGGCCTCCGCACGTACGGCTCTGGCCCTGGGACTGCAGCGCGACACGCACCGGCCCGTCGCGGCCGCCGCCCGCCGCTACTACCGCAGCCCGGCCCGCACCCACGACCCGTACCTGGAACTGTGGGCCGACCTGCGCTGTCCCGGCACGGGGCGGGACCTGCCCGGATACGGCTGGGTGTTCCCGCTCGGAGACGGACGCGTCAACGTCGGCCTCGGCGCCCTGCCACAACACCGCCACCACCGGCCGGTCGACCTGCGCGCCGCACTGGAACACTGGCTCCGGCGCACCCCCGCGCAATGGGGCCTGCACGAGGACAACGCCGACTCGCCGCTGCGCAGCGCCCCCCTGCCGATGGGCCTGAACCGGCGCCCGCAGTACCGGGGCGGACTGCTCCTCGTCGGCGACAGCGCCGGCATGGTCAGCCCCTGGAGCGGCGAAGGCGTCGCCCAGGCCATGGAAGCCGCGGAGGTCGCGGCCGAGACCATCGTCCTGGCCCTCGCGCGACCCGCCGGGCCGCGACGCGAGCACGCGCTGCAGCAGTACCCGGCGCAGATCCGCCGCCTGTGGGGCCGCTACTACCGCCTCGGCAACCTCGCAGCCGACCTCGTCTTCTCCCGCTACGGCTTCCGGCCCCTCCTCCACCCACGGGTCATGGCCTCCCCCGCGCTCCTGCACACCCTGGCCCGTCTCCTCACGCAGGTGTCCGACGAACCCGCCCACGACACCGTCGACGCCGTCCTGCACACCCTTCTCCGCCTCGTCCCCAGCCCGCGACGCTGAGCCGGCTCTTCGAGCCCGACCGCTTCAGGCTCCACGCTTCACGCCTCCTGTCGCCCTCGCCTGCCCTCAGGCGTGGCGCGCCATCAGCCATGGGAAGTTTTCTGAAAATTGCTGCAAGCTTTTGCAGGCGTGGATAGGGTGAGGTCATTCCTCAACCACCCACGAAGGGACCCGAATCCATGCAGGTACCGAGACGTCGGCGCGCGACCATCGGCGTGACGGCAGCGCTGGCCGCCGCACTCCTCTCCAGCGCTTCGCCGTCCGCCGCCGCGGACGTCCCGGCGGGTGCGCCGATCCACTTCCAGGTCACGGCCGGCACCGAGTGGGGCGACCAGGTGTTCGCCGTCGGCAGTGCTCCGGCGCTCGGGTCCTGGGATCCGGCACGGGCCGTACCCCTCGATGCGCGCGGCTATCCCACCTGGGCCGCCGACGCCGTCATCACCTCCGGCTCCCCCGTCGAGTACAAGTACCTGGTGAAGAAGGCCGACGGAACGATCGCGTGGGAGGAGGGCGCGAACCGCCTCCTGCGCCCGTGGGCCGACGCCCCCGTCACCACCCGCGACACCTTCCGGCTCACCGCCGCCACGCCGGCCTCCGGTATAGCGCCCACGTGTGCCGGCTGGTCCGAGACCTGGCGCTACACCTCCGTCTTCAACGGCTGCGGCAGCCCCTACACCCTCCAGGTGCTCTACCGCGACGGCAGCACGTCGACCTGCCGGGAGGTCGCCCCCTCAGCGACCGCCACCTTCCCGGGGTACGGCCCGTACGAGAACCACCCCGTGGCCGTCAACCACTGCTGACGGCGGTCCGCCGGCCGGCTCCGGGCGGTTTCCGGCCGGTCCACGGAAGGCCGCCCTCTGGGTGTGGGACCGACCGCGGTGCAGCATCCTGCGGGTATGGGATCGATCATCGTCCTGTTCGAGCTGGAACCGGACCGGGCCATCGGCCCCGACGGCGTCAAGCCCGTCGTGGTCCGCGTCCACGCCGCCGGGGCCGACCCGGACGTACCGGAGGACCCGGCGCCCCGCACGCTGTGCGGGAAGGACACCGACCCGATGGAGCACGCGCACTACCGGCCGGCGGCACCGGGTGAGCCGTGGTACCCGGCCCCGCTTGAGGACCGGCGGTGCCACGCGTGCGAGGCGGCGCTGCGGCGGCTCTGAGGGCCTGCCCGCCGCCGTTCCTCAGTCCGGGCGGGCGTCCTCCGCAAGCCCGGCGGTCCAGCCGAAGGGAAGCTCGGCGCCGTCCACGGTCACCGCCTCGACGGCCCGCGTCTCCGGATCGATCTCGGCCTGCACCCCCTCGCCCGCGTAGCGCGGATAGCCGGAAACGCCGAGCGCACCGGTGGCCTCGACCCGGGCGGTGCGCAGGACGGTCTCGCGGTCGCGTTCGGCTTCGGAACCCGGTTCGGCGGGCGGTCCCGGGTGCAGCACGATCGTGTACCGGTCGGGGACGGGGGCCCGGCCGGGCTCGGCGGAGGCAGTCATGGGGCCAGGCTAGTGAGCGCCCGGCCCGCGGGCCCGCAGGCGAGGCGTGGAGTCGCCCCTCCGGCCCCTCCCCGGCCGTTTACCGGCCGCTCCCGGCCGCCGCTCCCGATCCTTCACGGCCCGCAGAACGACGGGGCATGCCGGTTTAGCCGCTGCGGGTGCGGTTAGTCACCCAGTATCGGGAGGCGCTCCCGCCGCCCGGGACCATCACGGGAGGTGACGGCGATGGTACTGCCGATCCGACGCCACGGGAGCAGCCCGGGTGCGGTGCTGCAGGGACGTGACCCGTTCGCGGAGTTCGAGAGCATGTGGGACCAGATGGGCCGCTTCCTGGAGCAGGCCGCCGCACCCGCCGCGAGCAGCGGGACCTGGCTGCCGATGGCCGAGGAGTCGGAGGACGACGACTCGTACACGCTCAAGCTGGAGCTGCCCGGCTACCCGGCCGAGAGCATCGACATCGAGGCCGAGGGCGAGGAACTGATCGTCAGGGGAGAACTGTCCGAGGAGCATCACGGCAAGGTCCTCAGCAGTCGGCGGGCCGGCTTCACGTACCGGACGAGCCTGCCGGCCGGAGCGGATCCTGAGCACTGCGACGCGGACCTCGACGACGGTGTCCTCACTCTGACCGTCCCCAAGACGACACGGCAACAGCGCCGCAAGATCGAAATCGGGCAGCACAAGCAACAACACGGACTCGGGGGAAAGTCGCCGGGCGAGCCGGCGGGCACGAGCCGCATGACCCCGGTCGAAGCGCACAACACCTTCGTGGCGGGCGCCACGGCCCGGGCCGAGGAGGAACGGGCCGGCGGCGGCAGTGGATCCCCCGGGGCATCCACGCTGGGAGAGCCCGAGACGGGCATCTGACCACTCCCGCCTCGCACCTTGAACCCGCCCGCGCTGCCGTGACCGGCGGCGCGGGCGGCCCCGCGAGCGGCCTCCGTTGAGGCCGCCACGCCCCTCTCGGCTTCCAGCCGGCCGCCACTTGCGGTGCGGCGTCGCCGTGGACAGGGCGCCAGTGGACGCGCCGGGGCGGGCAGTGCGCAGAGCCGCCTGTTCTCAGGACGGGTCGGTGGGGGCGTTCTCGCGCGGGTCGGGAGGGGTGGAGGGGTCGGGGCCGTCGGCTGCCTTGTTGCGGCGGTTGCGCAGCCATGCCGCCAAGGCGACCAGGCCTGCGCCGGCGATCGCGACGGCCTTGATCGCGACCTTGACGGACAGGTAGCCGACGAAGATGGGGATGTGCCAGCCCTGCCACCACGTCAAGGCCACGAAGGAGAGGACGACGAGGACAGCGGCGATCACCATGCCGACGGTCACCAGTGTGGTGTGCCGATCGGTGCGGTCTATCGTGCGATCTTTCATGTGCATCACGCTAGTTGGCGTGATCGGTCCGGGTCCTACTCCTGAAGGACGATACGCAGTCGTCGAAAGTTGTTCCGGGGTCAGTTCTGGGAGGTGGGCCGGACGACGATCTCGTTCACGTCGACGGTCGCAGGCTGCTCGATGGCGAAGGCGATGGCCCGGGCGATCGACTCGGGCGGGATCGCGATCCGATCCCGCATCTCCGTGATCCGCGCTCGGACCTGCGGATTCGTTGATGCCTCGGCGAAGTCGGTCGCCACCGGGCCCGACGGTGGTCACCCGCAGGCAATCGCCGGCTTCCTGGCGCAGGCCTTCACAGATGGCGCGGACCGCGGCCTTCGTACCGGCGTAGACCGCCATGGCCGGCACGAGGCGGAATGCGGCCGTGGAGGCGACGGTGATGAAGTGGCCGGTGCCCTGGGCCCGGAAGACCGGAAGCGCGGCGCCGATGCCGTGCAGCAGGCCCTTGACGTTGACGTCGACCATCTGGTCCCACTCCTCGACCCGTAGATCGTCCAGGGGCGAGATCGTGCCGACCCCGGCGTTGCTGACGAGCACGTCGAGCCGGCCGAACCGCTCGCAGGCCAGTGCGACCAGGCCGTGCAGGTCGTCCCGTCGGGTCACGTCCGTGCGGGTCTGCACGGCTGCGCCACCCGACTCCTCGATCCGCGCCACCAGCTCCGCGAGGCGCTCGGTCCGGCGCGCGCCCAGGACGAGCCGCGCGCCCCGCTCGGCAAGGATGCGTCGTGAGCTGGCCGCTTTCCTTCGCAGCCGCAGAGAGCGGATCGCCCCCGACCAGGTCGGACTGCCGCTCACCGGCCGGCGGCGGACTCCGGGCCTGCGCAGAGAAGAACTCGCGCTGCTCGCCGGTATCAGCGCCACCTGGTACACGTACCTCGAACAGGGTCGGGACGTCCGCCCCTCGGACCAGGTGCTCGATGCCCTCGCCTCGGCGCTGCAGCTCGACCGGCACGAGCGCGGTCATCTCTTCCGGCTCGCCGGCCACGCGCCCGCGATGGAGCCGGAAGGACCCGAGCCGCTCTCCGCCGAGGTGGCGGCCGTTCCGTTCCTGCTCCAGCCGCAGCCGGCGTACATCATCGGCGGCAACTACGACGTGCTGAGCTGCAACCAGGCGGCCGGCGCGTTGTTCCCGCAGCTCACCTCGGCGGCGGACCAGCCGGCGAACTTCGCACGCTGGGTTGTTCCTCGAGCCTGCTGCCCGGGAGGTTCTGGTCGACTGGGAGATCGAGGCACGCGGCCTGCTCGCCCGGTTGAGGACGCTCGCCGGACGCCGCCCGGGCGACGCCCGGTACACCCGGCTGATCGACGAGCTGAACGCGGGCAGCACCGACGTGCAAACCTGGTGGCCGCTGCACGACGTGCAGCCCCGGCACGGCGGGCGGAAGCGGCTGCGCTGCCCGGGGCGCGGGCTCGTCGAATTCACCTACACCGCGTTCCACCTGGCCGAACAGCCGGAACAGACACTGGTGATCTACTCCGAGTAGGCGGGCGGACTTCGAACTTCCTCCGGCGCGGCTTCAGTCGTCGGTTCCGGCACCGCGAGCCGGTGCGCTCATGTCCCCCGTGGCGGGGATGCCGTCGGCGAGCCCGTAGCGCAGGTACACGGTGCCCTTCGGGCTGGCTGCCGGGGGTGCGAGGAGCGTGACGTTGGTGGGCACCGCGCCACCGTCGAACACCTTCTTTCCGACGCCCAGCACAATCGGGTGCAGCCAGAGGTCGAGACGGTCGAAGAGCTTCTCGCGCAGGAGGGTCTGCACGAGGTTCAGGCTCCCGACGACCTTCACGTGCTCGTGGCGGTCACGGAGCTCGCGCACCGCGCCCGCCAGGTCCGGGCCGAGCTGCGTGGACCCGGCCCACGAGAGGTCGGGCCGGCCGCGCGAGGCCACGTACTTCGGGACGCTGTTGAAGAGCATGGCGATCCGGTCGTCCTCGCCGCCCTCCTGGTGCGGCCAGTAGGCGGCGAAGATGTCGTACGTCCGCCGCCCGAGGAGGAGGGCGTCCGTGCCTTCGTACGCTGCACCGACCTGCGCCCCGGCGACCTCGTCCAACAGGGGTGCCTGCCAGCCGCCGAACGGGAACCCCACCGGGTCCTCGTCGGGGCCGCCGGGCGCCTGCCCGACGAGGTCGAGGGTCGCGAACAGCTCGATGTGGATGAGGCCCATGGCTTGCTCCCGCTGAGTCGGTCGTCTCCGTCAAGAGATAGACCTGCGGGGGCCCACGAACTCATCGCCGCGCCGGTAGCGTGCGTTCCGTGATCTCCCTCGATGCACTCGACGCCCTCGTCCGCCTCTGCCCGCCGCCCGCCGAACCGCCGCGCGCTGTCGACTGGGCGCAGGCCGAGCGCGCCCTGGGTACGGCTCTGCCCGCCGACTACAAGCAGCTCGTCGAGACGTACGGCGACGGCATCTTCGACGACGCGGTCTGGCTGCTCGTCCCCGGCTCCGCCTACAGCGACTGCGACCTGCACGCGCAGACGGCGGAACGGGACGAGATCCTGGCCGGCCTGTGGGAGTTCGAGGCGAAGCCCGCCGGCCTGCTGGAGGCGGGGGCGCGGGTCCTGCCGTGGGCGTTCGAGGAGGGCACGGGGGCGTTCCTGTACTGGCTGGTGCGGCCCGGGCAGCACCCTGACGAGTGGACCGTGCTCTACAACGAGGGGCGCGGCCCCCTGTGGGAGGACCACGCCATGGGATGCGTGGCCTTCCTGCTGGCGGTGCTCACAGGAACGGCGGAAACGGAGTATTTCGGTTACCTCTGCGAAGTGCTGAAGCCGACGGAGCACCGCTTCCTGACGGCCGACCAGACCCTCGGCGCGGCCCGGCGCTGACGCGGCCCGGCCCTCGCGGGCGGGAGCCCGGACCCGCTCGGAGCCACCCTCGTTCGACGACGGATGTTCTTGGCTTCGCAGGGCGTTGATGCTGCCCGTACAGCCCGTTCACAATGCCAGTGGATGATCTTCATGGTACGTCGGCCCGCACCTCAGGAGCCGCGTCCCGCGGGGGCGGAAATCGCCTGGCCCGGGTACGCCCACACGGCCTTCGGGCGGGCTCGCCGTGGTCGGGCGGTCCGGGATGCCCCCGTACAGGGCCATCAGCCCGGACGCCCCCGCACCGCCCCGGGCTGCACCGAGCACGACCTCCTGCGCACCAGCCCCGGGACACCGACCACCCGCCCCCGTGAATCCAGGGACCGTCAACCGATGCACCGCAGTACGCCATTTCTGATCATTGGCCACCACCGATCCGGCACGAACTTCCTCGGAGAGCCGATCCAGCGGAACCCGGTCGTTGCCCGTGCCAACGAACCGTTCTCCATGCGCACCGACTTCTTCCGCGACAACGACCTCAGGCTCTGGTTCGCAGCCGTCGTCAAGGGCGGGGCATGGAACAAGTCCGCCGCCCTGCTCGCCTGCGCCGCCCGGCGCGGCCGGTGGTACATCGCGGGTTCGGCTTCCATCGGTTTCCGCGTGGCTTGGTAGGGCTGAGCGATGCTTTCGGTGATCTTCGATCTGGACGACACCCTGTGCGACTACGCAGCCGCCCGCCGGCGCGCCAAGGGGAAGATCGACGTGCTGCTGCGTGAGCGCGGCGTGCCGGCCGGGCCGGCGTATTGGGCCCGGTTCGACGCACTGGACCCCGTGCTGTTCGCGCGGTTCACGGCCGGCGAGCTGGCTCGGGAGGAGTACCGCCGCCTGCGGTTCGAGATTCCGGCGGCCGAGGCGGGAGCGGACCGGGCCACGGCCTCCGCTGCCGCCGCGCAGGCGAACGCCGTATACGTGGCGAGCGCCAACACCGACATCGAGCTGTTCGACGACGCGCTGCCGGCCCTCGGCGCCCTGCGCGCCGCCGGGGCAGAGCTTTCCCTGCTCACCAACGGGCCGTCCGACGGTCAGCGCGCCAAGATCCGCGCGCTGGGCCTGGCGCCGTACGTCGACCACGTCTTCGTCAGTGAGGAACTGGCCGCGGCCAAGCCGAGCCCCGCGGCGTTCGGCGCCGTTCTCCGCGCCCTCGGCCGGTCCGCGCGGCAGAGCATCATGGTGGGCGACTCTCCCGCCACCGACATCGCCGGCGCCCATGCCGCTGGTATCCGTGCGGTTCTGCTGGACCGCACCGGCCGGCAGAGCGGTCCGGGCGTCGAGACGATCGCGACCCTCGCCGAGCTGCCCCGCCTCCTGGCGCCCGCCCTGTGAGCACCGAGACACCTGGCACCCCTGGCATGCAGGGGACCGAAGCGTACGGCGGCGGTTGCGCTGCACGGCGAGGACTGCGCAGGTGAGGAACTCCCGGATATTGCTCGGGACGCGTTCACTCTCCCTCCTCCCCCTGGTGCTGTGCGTCGCGTCGCTGGCCGGCACGCTCCGCTTCGTCCCCGCCGACGGGGCGACGACCCGTCGCGACGCGGCACCGGGTGACCCGGTGCCGGCCTGGCGCCGGTCGACCTGCGGGCCCAGCGCTCCCCGGCGCTGCCGGCTGCGGGTGGGTCGGCCCTGGCCTGCGGGTACGCCTTCATGGCGGCCGGGATCGTGATCCCTGTGCTGGTCCAGGCCCCGCCGGAGACCGGCTTCGGCCTCGGCGGATCGGCCACCACCGATGGATTGGTCCAACTCCCCAGCGCCGCCGGGTACCTCGCGGCGACCCTCGATCACGGCGGTCTCGCCTCGCTGTCCGCCATGAGCGTCGTACGGGGAGCCGACCTGGGCCTCGGCTACGCGGCCATGGGTGCTCTGGCCGTGCAGTCCGTACCCCCTCCTGCTCACCGACGGCTCCCCGGAGGCCGTCACCACCGCCTACGCGGTGCCGGCCGTCATGATGACGCTCACCCTGGCCGGTTTGACCGCGGCCGGCCGACGGCGCGCGATCGGTACGGGCTGACCCTTCGGGCTGAATGCCGGGCGTGTGCCGTGGACCGGGCGCGCACGGGCTGATAGCGCTGGACCGCAATCCCCGTCCGCACGCGCTCAAGGTGGTCTGCCATGCCTCTTCCCGACCCGGTCAAACCCGGTGACGTCGTACTGTCCCGGGGAACCGGATCCATCTCGCGGGCGATCTGCCTGTTCGACGGCAGCGAGGTCAGCCACGCCGCACTCGCCCTGGATCGGGAACGGGTCGCGGAGGCGGTCGGCGCGGGACTGCGCACCATCGGTTCCGAAGAGGTGATGAAGGGACACGACCTGATGGTGGCCCGCACCATGGCGGCCCCGGCCGAGACGGCACCGGTGCTGAAGGTCGCGGCCGGCTACCTCGTGCACGGCGCCCGGTACGCGCACCAGCAGGTCGTGCTGCTGGCCGTGCTGTGCGTCTCACGGCACATCCCGCTCCCGCCGGGCGCGCGCCGCATGGTGCGTACGGTGCTGGACTAGGCGGCCGGCGCCGTCAACGCCATGGCCGAGCGCGGACAGCACCCGATGATCTGCTCGGAGTTCGTCTACCGGTGCTTCGCCGAGGCGCAGCCGAACGCCCCGTACGTGCTGAAGATCGGGCAGGAGGAGTCGGGCGCCGGGGGCTCCCTGCTGGACTGGGCCCGCGCCACCCCCGCGCTCGACGCCGTGCGCGCGCGTCCCGGGGCAGGACGCTTCGATGCCGCCGCAGCGGAGAGGGAACTGGCCCCGCTGGTCTCCGCCTACGCGGCCGCCACGGCACGCAGCTCGAAGCGCCCGACCGGCACCGGGGCGGCGCCGGTCCCGGGTGGGGCAGCCCTCTCCGACCCCGGCGAGGAGGAGTTGCTGGCGTCGATGACGGCGTTCGGGACTGCACTTCACCGCGCGGGCACCGGGGGGACGAAGGGGTCGCATACCCCGCGTGAGGCGGTCGCCGAGATCCGGTCGGTGCAGGAAGAGCCGAACTTCGTGACCCCCGGCGACCTCCTGCGAAGCGCTTCCCTGGTGGAGGTCCACCGCCGGACGTCCGCGCCGGAGTAGGCCGGGCCATCAGGACGTGGTGCCCCTGCCCGAGGCCGGCCCCGGGCCGAAGGCAGGGGCATGCCGGCGGCCGGCCGGGTCAGCTCCAGTCGAAGAGCACGCAGGCCGCGGCCGGGACCTCCAGGCGGCCGGTGCGTTGCAGACGGCCCGTCAAGGGGTCCGCGTCGAACCATGTGACGTCGCCGGACCACTCGTTGCACACGTACAGCCGTCGCCTGGACGGGTCGGCCACCAGGTCGCGGGGCCAGGTGCCGCCGCACTCCACCGCGTCCACCGGCTGCGGCTTCTCGGGGCCGTCGGCGAGGGACAGGGTGACGATGAGGTCGGCGCCGCGGACGGCGGCCCGGAGGAAGCGCCCGTCCGGGGAGACGGCCGGCACCGACGGGTACGGGCGCGCGCCCGAGGGCGCGTCCGCCGGCAGGACCGCGACCTCGCCGACCGGGACCAGCCGCCCGTCGGCCGCGTCCCAGCGGCAGACGGTCAGCTGTGGCTCCAGCTCATGCAGGACGTAGACCACCTTGCCGGCCGGGTGGAAGGCCAGGTGGCGGGGTCCGCTCCCGGCCCGCAGGGCGGTCTCGGCGTGCATGTGCAACTCCCCGCTCCCCGGTTCGAGCGTGCAGACCCGTACCGAGTCGGTGCCGAGGTCCACGCTGAGCACCCAGCGGCCGGAAGGGTCGGACAGTACCTGGTGGGCGTGCGGCCCCTGCTGCCGGTCCGGGTCCGGGCCCGAGCCGCGGTGGGTCAGGACGGAGGGCGGCCCGCCCGGGGTGCCGTCGGCGCCCAGGGGCAGGCTGGTCACCGTGCCGGACCCGTAGTGCGCAGTCAGCAGCCGGCCGCCGGCCACGCTGAGGTGGGTGGGACCGGTGCCGCCGGACGGGACGGGCCGGCCGAGGAGTGTCACGCCCTGCGGTGTCCGCCGGTACGCGGCCACGGCGCCGTCGTCGGTCTCGCTCAGCGCGTACAGCACTCCGGTACGGGGCGCGAGGGCCAGCCAGGAAGGGTTCGGGAGGCCGTCCGCGGCACCATCGAGCGGGGTCAGCGCTCCGGTCGCCGGATCGACGGTCGCGGTGGTGATGCCACGGCCGCCTCCCGAGGTGAACGAACCGATGTACGCGCGTGTGCTGCCGCCCTCGACCATGGGGCGAAGGTAACAGCAGGAACCGCTGCGGCCGCGGAAACCGCTCACCGCGTGTTCGAGGGCGGACGGCGGGGGTGCGCTGTCAGGTGCGCTCCCCCGCCGCCCGCGTTCTCAGGAGGCCCGGACGCGCAGCGCGTCGGCCTCTTCGCCGCCCCAGGTGAGGGCGACGGGGGTGGTGGACGGTGGCTCGGGCGTGGCCAGCCAGCCCAGGAGCGCGCCGTCGCGGCTGACGGTCACGGCGGCGGAGCCGGGGGGCAGGTCCAGCGTCCAGCCGCCGCCGGTGCCGGTGACCCGGTCCTCGCCGTCGGTGGGGTTGAAGGCGCCGGTGATGCGGACGCCGCCGGGCGCCGACCTGCTCAGTACGCGGGCCCTGCCGTGGGCCGTGGTCCAGCGGGGCCGGCCGGGGGCGGGGAGCCCGGCGGCGAAGGCGGCGACGAACGCCGTGACCGCCCCGTCGGCGGGTTTCCCGGCCGGGAGGACGAGTTCGCCGCTGCCCTCGCAGCCGTCCGGGTCGCCGGCGCGCACGACGGCCACGGGGACCTCGGAGCCGTCGGCCGCGGCCGGCCCGGGGTGCTCGTCCAGCCAGCCCAGGCCGATCATGCGGCCGGTAGCGGCGAGCTGCTCCTGTACGGCGTCGGCGAGTTCTGCGAGGGCCGTGCGTCCGCTGCGCTGCCAGGCGCCGGCCTCGGGCAGGGCCCGGTCGAGGAGGACCACTGCGTCGCGGTCCTGCGTGCTCGCGAGCAGCAGGTCGCCGTGGCGTTCGAGGAAGGCGGCCAGCAGGCGCAGCCCTTCGGCGTTGGCCTGGTGCCGGCCGGACTCGGCCAGGGGCGCCCCGGGGCTGTACGGCGGCGCGTGCAGCGCCGGGTCGACGCCTTCGGAGCGCAGCCCGTCTGGATCCATGTCCACCAGGGCGCCCCAGTTGGCCGTGGCGCAGGCGGTGTAGACGCTGATGGTGCCGGAGCCCAGCAGCAGGGCGAGCAGGGCGTTGAAGACCGGTGTGGCGGGTTGGGCGAACGTGGGATCGGTCCAGGTGAAACCCCAGTTGGCCTCGACCACGTCGGTGCCGCCGAGGAGGATGCCGGCCAGGTGGGAGCCGAAGGCGGTGGTGTCCCGAGCCGGGTTGCCGACCCACTCGGTGTGCCCGATCAGGTGTCCGGAGCCCCGGATGGCGCGCTGCCGGGCGGCCCAGGCGTCGAGGGCGGCGCGGGGGGCGTCCACGCCGGTCAGGGGGACGTTGGCCAGCCGGGCGGGGCCTGCGGGGAACAGGGCGGAGATCCGGTCCCACAGGCCGACGATGGCGTGTCCGGACCACTGGGACCACTGCAGCTTCAGGGCGCTGCTCCACCGGCTGACGTCCGCGTGGGCGAGTGCGGCTTCGTCGGGCAGGCCCCGGCCGGTCAGCCAGCGTGCGAAGGCCTCGCGGGCGGCGGGTGAGGCGTCCTGGGCGTCCACGGGGAGCTGTGCGTCTCCGCAGGTGCCCTCGTTGCCGAGTTGGAGGGCGACGACGGGGCCGTCGGGGGCGACCGCCTTGGCGACGACCTCGTCGGCGACGGCCTTCAGCCAGGTCTCGGTCTCGGCCTGCACGGCCGGGTCGAGGAGGCTCGGCAGCGGCTTGCCCTGGGAGGTGAGGACGGTGCCGTCCAGCCCCCGGTAGGGGGCGGGTCCGGTGCCGCTCAGCCGGTCGGGCAGGCCGCCGAGCTGGACCTCGGCGTGGATGAACGGGCCGGGCTTGAGGAGGACGCCCAGTCCTGCGCGGGCGGCCAGCTCCAGCAGTCCGACCACGTCGCGCTGCGGGTCGGTCCTGCCGGTGAAGTCGAAGGTGCGGCCGCCGCCGTCGTCGACCTCGTGGAAGCGCCACGGCAGGTAGCAGGAGACGACGTCCACTCCGAGGCCGCGCAGTTCCCGCAGGTTGGAGGCCCAGTTGGCGGGGTCGGCCCGGTAGTAGGGGTACTCGCCGACGACGACCGGGCGCGCAGTGCCGGGGACGAGAGCCTCGGCCAGCCGCCGGCGCGGCCGCGGGCTCGGCTGGGGGCGCGGCCGCGCGCGCCCGTGCGGGTGCCGGGGTGCGGTCGAGGGGCTCATGCGGCCGTCCCGGTGTGCGGCGGTACGAGGAGGACCTTCAGGGCGGCGTACTCGGCGCCGGGAACGGCGGCCAGCACCCTGAACGCCTCTTCGTGGTCGGCGAGGCCGAAGCGGTGGGTGACGACGCGCTCCAGCGGCAGCTGCCGGGCCAGCTCGACGGCCTTCGGGAAGATCATGCTGTTGTAGTCTCCGGCGCCGATGATCTGCAGCCCGCGCTGGAGCAGGGTGAGCGGGCGGACGGTGGCCGAGGCGTTGCTGTTGAAGCCCATGATGACGACGCGGCCCCGGACGGCGGCGTAGGCGAGGCTCTGCTCCAGGAGGTTGCCGACGGAGTCGACGACCAGGTCGCCGCGCTCGGTGAGCTCCGGGTCGTCCGGGGTGTGGACGGTGACGCGGCCCGCGAACTCGGGGGTGTCGAACACCTCTTGGTCCAGTGCGCGGCGGACCGGGTCGGGTTCGACGAGGAGGACGCGGGCGCCGTGGAACTGGGCGGCCATGGCGGTGACGACGCCCATGGGGCCGCCGCCGACGACGACGGCGGTCTCGCCCGCCGCCAGCCGGCCGGCCTCGATGTTGTTGAGGGCGCAGGCGAGGGGTTCGACGACGACCGCGCGGTTGAAGCTCATGCCGTCGGGGATGGCGTGGCAGAAGAGTTCGGGCAGGCGCATGAACTCGGCGAAGGAGCCGTCGTAGTCCAGGCCGACCTCGGTGCCGGCCTTGTGGCCGCAGAAGTTCCAGTGCCCTTCGAGGCAGGCGGTGCACTGGCCGCAGTAGAGGGTGGGGTTGACGATGACCCGGTCGCCCACGGCGAAGCGGGTGACCCCGGGGCCGGTGGCGTCGACGATGCCGACGGCCTCGTGGCCCATCACCACGCCGGTCTCGGCGGGGAACTTGCCGACGAGCACGCTGCGGTCGGTTCCGCAGATCCCGCTCTGGGTGATGCGGATGACCACGTCGTCCGCGGCCCGGGGCTCGGGCTTGGGGTGGTCGACGAGGGCGAGCGTGCGCTCGGCGGTCAGCGTCAGGGCCTTCATGATTCCTCCTTCACCACCGGCGCGGCGGCTGCGCGGCCGAGGTCCCAGCGGATGGAGTCGAGCAGTTGCTTGTGGAGTGCGGGGGTGGCCGCGGCGATGCAGGACTTCTGGTTCATCGGGCCGAGGTCCACCAGGGAGGTGGAGCCGAGGTCGTCCCCGTAGGCGTCGGTGATGACGACGCCGGCCAGCCGGGCGAGGTAGACGGCGGCGGCGATGTCGTACGGGAAGAGGTGCAGGATCGAGCCCCGGCCCACCCGCAGGAACTGCTCTTCGGTGTCGGGGTGGTCGCGCAGGACGCGGTTGCCGATGTCGGCGTAGGCGTCGAGCTGGCCGGTGATGATGCGTGAGATGGAGAAGGTGCTGCTGTTGAAGACGAAGATGCCGCCGGTGTTGGCCGAGCTGTCGACGAGGTGGCCGTAGGCCTCCGTCATCAGGTCCATGGGGTGGCCGTTGAACTCGATCGACCAGAACATCCGGGTCAGGTCGGTGTTGCGGCTCAGTCGGGGCACCGCCGTGGGGTAGCCGCTGCTGTCGAGGCCTTCGGTGTCGTCGCCGTAGAGCCAGGCCCCCGACTTGATCTCCACCAGGCATGCGGCGTCCACGTCGGCGAGGGTGGGTGCCCCGTCGCCGTAGGGGGCGGCGGCGATGGACACCATGCCCATCTCCAGCCCGGCCGACGTGGGCCGGGTGCCGTCGATCGGGTCGACGACGAGGAGGACCTGCGGCTCGGGGGCCAGTTCGACGTAGGAGCCGTCCTCGGTGTAGAGGGCGATCGGCACCTCGGCATGGGCGCGCAGGTAGTCGAGTACGGCCCGTTCGGCGACCTCGTCCACGTCGAACTGGGCGTCGCCGCCCGGCGAGTCGCCGTGGACCTCGCGATCGCGGCCGCGGGCCTCGTAGGCGAGCAGTTCGGAGCGGACGTGCAGGCCGAGGGAGACGATGAGCTGCTTCATCGGGTTCGCGGGGGTCGTCATCGGGCCAGCTCCGCGAGGAAGAGGTTCTCCAGCTTGTCGCAGATCTCCTCGGCCTGGTCCATGGTGAGGATCAGCGGCGGGCGGATCTTGAGGACGTTGCCGTAGCCGTAGCGCGAGGTGCGCAGGATCAGGCCGTGCTCCATGGCCTGGGCGGCCAGGTGGTTGGTGAGCTTCACGGCCGGCTTGCCGTCCGGCTCGGCGATCTCGAATCCGATCATGAGCCCGACGCCGCGGACGTCCACGATGGCCGGATAGCGGCGCTTCATGTCGTGGAGGCGTTCCATGATGTGGTCGCCGGTCCGGGTGACATTGGCGAGGAATTCCGGCTGCCGCACGATGTCGAGCGTGGCGTTCGCCGCGGCGGCGGCGAGCAGATTGGCACCGTAGGTGAAGGAGTGGTGGTTCGCGGGGAGTCCGGCGAGCCGCTCGTTGGTGAGGATGGCCGCGACCTGTGCACCGGATCCGCCGAGGCCCTTGGCGGTGGTGATGGCGTCGGGTTCCACGCCGAAGTGCTGGGCGGCGAACATGTGGCCGGTCCGGCCGATACCGGTCTGGATCTCGTCGAATATGAGGGCGATGTTCTGCTCGTCGCAGAAGGCGCGGAGCTTTTGCATGTAGCCGTCCGGCGGAACGATGTTGCCGCCGTTGCCGGAGATCGGCTCGATGAGGACGGCGGCGACCCGGCCGGAGCTCGCGTACTCGACGAAGTCGTCGAGCCGGTCCACGCACATCATTCCGCAGGAGCCCTGCTGCTGCCCGTAGAAGCAGCGGAAGCAGTAAGGGTCGGGGACCTGGAGGCTGCCCGGGAAGAGGTTGGGGAACGGCTCGCGGCGGAAGCCGTTGCCCGACATCGACGTCATCATCATCGTCTGTCCGACGTGGCTGCGGAACAGGGTGATGACCTCGGACTTTCCGGTGGCCATCTGCGCCATCTTGATGGCGCCCTCGTTGGCGGCCGAGCCGCCGGACACCTTGGGGTGCACCTTGGTCAGACCGGCCGGAGAGACGTCCACCAGCCGCTGCACCAGCCCGTCGATCGGGTCGCTCCGGTACGAGGAGGTGATGTGGACCACCTTGTCGAGCTGGTCCTTCATGGCGGCGATGACGGCCGGGTGGGAATAGCCCAGACTCAGGTTGAAGGTCGCCGATGCGCAGTCTAAGTAGCTCCTGCCGTCCTCGTCGTAAAGGTAGACGCCCTCACCGCGCGCCATTTTGTAGTCGCTGACGGGGTAATAGATGTGGTCGGTAACGTCCTTGGTTTCCATCGGTCCCTCTCGCGCTGGTCAGTAGAGAACGTCAAGATGTCGGTCTTTCCTTCGGCCGGATTCCCGGCCGGAAGTGGACAGAGCTGCGGGGTCGCCGTCACGCCGGGGCCGCTTCCAGTACGTCGCGCAGCGCGTCGACGGTGGTGAACACCCATCCCTCGAGCCCGAGTTCGCGGGCCGCCTCGACGTTGTCGGGCCGGTCGTCGACGAACAGGATCTCCTCGGCCGGCAGCCCGAGTTCCCGGATGCACCACCGGTATGCCGCCGGTTCGGGCTTGGCGCTGCCGATCCGGCAGGACAGGCCGCGGACCGCGAACCGGTGCAGCCACGGCTGGGTGGCCTCGTAGCGCACGGCCAGCTCCTCGGGGATGTTGGAGAGGAGCCCGAGGGTGACGCCCCGGTCGGCGAGGGTGCCGAGCAGTTCCACGGCCTCCTCGTCGATCTCGCTCCAGCTCGTGAGGTCGGCGGCGATCAGGTCGGCGGTCAGGCGCTCGTCCAGCGGCAGGCCCAGCTGTGCGAAGACCGCCGCCCAGTAGCCCGGCCCGTCCACGTCGCCCCGGTCGTACGGGACGCGCTGCGTCCAGTACGCCTCCCAGAAGCGGTCGCGGTCGCCGCCGGCCACGCGGTGGAGTGCGGCCTTGGACGCGGGCGACTGGAGGCGGGCGATGACTCCGAACATGTCGAAGAGAACGGCTTTCATGCTTCTTGCTCCTTGCTCCTTTGCTCTTCACGTTCCTCAGGCGGCGGCCGTATCGGTCCGCGCCGCCCCGCCGCGGCCGGTCACGCCGCCGGGGTCGGGGGCGTTCCTGCGCAGCCACAGGCTCAGGACGGCGCACGCGACGGCGAGCGCGAACAGCACCAGGGGCACCGTCTTGACGTCCATGGTGTCGATGACCGCGCCCAGCAGCGGCGGGAAGGCCACCCCGCCGATCATCGAGGCGGCGATCACGTACGCGCCGGCCGCGGCCACGCTCGGAACGGCCCGGTTCAGCCAGGGCAGGCAGGTCGGGAAGATCGGCGCGATCATGAGGCCGACGCCGAAGTACGCGTACGGGGCGAGGGACGGGACGGTGGCCAGGAGCAGGAAGCCGGCCATGCCCGCGCAGCAGACGGTCAGGATCGACGGCGCCGACCAGCGCAGGCTCAGCGGCGCCACGACGAACCGGCCCACCGTCATGGCCGCCCAGTAGGCGGAGGTCGCCGTCGCGGCGGTGGCGGCGCCGTACCCGACGGCTTCGAGGTGGGTGGGCTCCCAGCCGCCCACGCCGGTCTCGATGGCGACGTGCAGCACGTAGATCCCGACGAAGACCGCGATGATCGGCAGCACCCGGGCCCCGCCGCCGGCCGCTGCGCCCTCGGCGGGCGTCGGTTCGGGCTCCCGGGCCGCCACACCGCCCAGGGTGAACAGGATCAGCAGGCTGATCACCCCGATGCCGACGAAGATCTGCGGGTAGTCCTCCGCCCCGAGCCAGCCGATGAGGGCGGGGCCCGCGATGGCTCCGATCCCGAAGTGCCCGTTGAGCAGGTTGAGCATGGCGGTGCTGCGGCGGCCGAAACCGACGGCGAAGAGCTGGTTGAGGCCGTAGTCGATGCCACCGAAGCCCAGGCCGATGACGAACGTGCCGGCCAGGGCCAGCGGCCAGTTCGGCGAGGAGGCGAAGGCCGCCGCCCCTACGGCCATGAGCACGTAGGAACCGCCGAGCAGGAGCCGGTTGTTCAGGCGGCCCCGCAGCACGTGGTAGACCAGCACGCCGAGGAGCGCACCGATGAAGTGGGCGCTGAGGCTGAGCCCGGCCACGGCGGGGCTGATGCCGTACTCCTCGCGCAGGGCCGGGATCGCGGGGCCGTAGAGCGCCTGGAGGGCGCCGATCACCACGAACGCGGCGCACGAGGCGGTGATCGCGACGGTGGTGAGGAGGGGCCTTCCCGTGCTTCCCGCTTCCGGCAGGTCGGCCTCACTCGTGGCGGACATCGCTCTCCTCATCGGTCGTAGCCGAATGAACGCGTTCCACGTTCACAGCAGCCTGAGTTTCACACTGCAGTGAGCAGATTAGTCATCTCCGGTGTTCGTTTCAACAGATACCATGTTCGAAACGCTCACCGACACTCCCTTCCAGGCGTGCATGTGCTAAAAGCAGACACATGAACGTGATGGAGAGGCACAAGTTCGTGGTGGAACTGCTCATGCAGCAGAACCGCGCGACCGTGGCCGAGCTGGCCCAGGCCACCGGGGCGTCCGAGATGACCATCCGCCGGGACCTGGAGGTACTGGAGTCACAGGGCGCACTGCGCCGCGTACGGGGCGGCGCGGTGAGCAGCCTGCCCGGCGGCGTCGAGCCGCCCTATGCGATCCGGGCGATGTCCGCCGCCCAGGCCAAGGAGCGGCTGGCGCGCACCGTGGTCGAACTGCTCACCGACGGGGAGACCGTGGCCCTGGACACCGGCACCACCGCCGTGGCGGTCGCCCGGGCCATGGCCGGCCGGCAGTTCACCGTCACGCCCCTCTCCCTGCACGCGGCGTTCGCCCTCTCCGGACAGTCCGGCATCCACCTGGTCATGCCCGGCGGGCAGGTGCGCCCCGAGGAGCTGTCGTTCTACGGACACACCCCGGTCCGGACCTTCGAGGACCTGTGCTTCGACACGTTCGTCCTGGGCTGCTGCGGCGTCGACCCGCTCCAGGGCGCCACCGCGTACGACCTCGACGACGTACAGGTGAAGCGGGCAGCGGTGGCCTCGGCGCAGCGGGTGGTCCTCGTGGCGACCGCCGACAAGCTCGGCCGTACGGCGCTCGGCCGGATCTGCCCGATGCAGGAGGTCGCGCTCGTCGTCACGGACGCGCCCGCCGACTCCCCTGCGGTCAAGGCGCTGCGGGAGCAGGGGGTGGAGGTCGTCCATCCGGCGGACAGCTGAACCGGACGGCCGCGGCCACAGCCCCGGCCCTGGCTCCGGCCCCGGCCCTGCCCGCGGTCGGCGACCGGGAATTCACGTGCACGTGCCCTCCTGACGGTGCGGCGCGCCCGGCGGGATGGGGGCGCGCCCCATCCAGCATCAGGGAGATGCAGCCGTCCGCCCATGGGGTCCGACCGTCATGTTGGCGACTGTCGGAAACCCGACAGCCGGTCCTTGCGGCCAGGCGCAGCGGCTGGGGGCAGGTCCCGGCCAACCCCCGGGAGGTCGGTCCGCGGAGGGCCCGCCGCGCACGCGTGCTCGAATTCCCGGTGTATCCAGGGGATTTGGGCAGCCGACCGGCGCTTGTCCCTCCTGTGCGGCCATGTCCGATACGTACTCCTGGCCGGGACGGGGCGGAGCGGAGTCTTCTAGCATCGCGGTCGCGACGGATGCGAACCAGAAAGCAGCGACATGGACACAGCCGCACTGCAGCGCCCGACTGACCGCGAACGACCGAGGGAGCTGACCCCCGAGGAGATGGATCTCTACCGGGAGTTCGCTGAGCAGGGACCGCTCGACGCGAGCCGGCTCCTCGCCCGTGAGGACGCCGGGGCACATGCGCGCGCCCTCGAGTCCCTGCTCGCCGCCGGCCTGGTCCAGCAGATCGACGTCGATCGCTTCGCAGCCGCCAACCCGGCCGAGGTGTCGGAGCAGTTACTCAAGCGCTGGGAGGAGCGGGTACACGGCGCCCAACTCGACTTACTCCGCATGCGCGGACAACTCGCGGAACTCGCCATCGTCCACGCCGCCCGCCGTCACGTCCTGCAGGGGCCGCCGCTGGAACGGGTCGAGTCGGCCGCCGCACTGCACCGGATACTCGACGAGCAGGCCGCCGCATGCTCACGGGAGGTGCTGAGCGCGCGGCCCGGCGGCCCCCAGCCGTCCGCCGAACTGCGCCGCGTCGGCGCCTGGACCCGGCGGCTGCTGGCCCGCGGCGTCCACGTCCGCACGCTCTACCAGCACTCCGCCCGCTTCGACCCGACGACCGCCCGGTACGCGGCGGAGATGACAGACCTGGGCGCCGAGGCCAGAACGCTCTCGGGCGGGCTGACCAGATGCCTCCTGTTCGACCGGGCCCTGCTCGTCCTCCCGCTCCGGGACACGCCCGGCGGGGCCCTGCTCGTGCGCAGCCCCGACCTGGTGGCCTTCGCCGCCGAGCTGTTCGACCTGCTCTGGGCCAGGGGCGAGCACATCGGCAAGCCGCGCGAGAAGGCGCTCGTCCAGGACGTGTCCGATCAGACGAAACGATCCATCCTCCAGCACCTGATCGACGGGTACGACGACCGGGCCACGGCCCGCGCCCTGGGCATCTCGGTACGCACCTGCCAGCGCCACGTCTCCGCCGTCATGCGCCAGGTCGGGGCGACGAGCCGCTTCCAGCTGGGCTACCTCGCACACCAGCACGGTCTGCTCGACCCCGACGCCCCGCACGGCCGATGAGCGGTGCGACGACGAGGAGTTGCGCGGCCGCCAGGACGCCGTGTCACTGCCGGGCTCGGTCGGATGCCGGTGCGGGACCGCTGACGGGCGTTGGCGGCCGGCCTTCGCCGGCGCAGCCGAGGTGGTCCCCGGTCACCGGAGCGCCTTCGGCGACGTTGCGGTCGTAGGTGACCTTGCGGACGCTGACCGCGGCCGTGCCGACGAGGACGTCGAAGAACCCGTCATGCTGTGCGACCGCCTCTTTCCGCGCGCCCGGCAGGGCCATGGCGAGCGTGGCCGCGTCGTCCTCCCGTCCGGGGGCGTAGCGGATGAGGGGCGGTCCGGAGTGGCGTACGGCAGGCGCCGCGGAGGAGGTGTCGGTGACGACGAAGTGGGCCGCCCGCAGGGCCTCGGCCACCGACGCGTCGTCGACGCGGACCTTCACACCGGCGGGATTGGTGGGAACGAGGTTGGCCGGGCGGGGCTGGACCCGGGTGTCGCCGGTGAAGGGCCGGTCCGCGGCGAGCGCGGCCCACAGGGCCCGGGAGCGCGATTCGTGCCAGATCAGGGTGGAGCCGACACCGGGGACCCGGTAGTCGAACTCCTTGATGGGGACCGTCGCGAACTCGGTCCGGGAGGGATCCATGCGGCCCAGGGTCCATCCGATGTGCGCCACGTCCCAGATGCCGGTGCGGTCGTCCGTGCGGACGGACTTCAGCAGCTTCCGGGCCGTGGTGAAGGCGGCGGCCGGATCGGCGAGGGCACCGTCGGCGCGGAGCTTGGCCAGCAGGTCGGAGACCATGCGCTGCTGCCGCCGCACCCGGCCGAGGTCTCCCGGTCGGTTGATGTGCCTGGCGCGGACGTAGCGGAGCGTGCCGCGGCCGTCGGTGTGGTGGACGCCTGCGGTGATGTCGAGGCCGGAATTCTCGTCCTTGAGCGGCTTGTCGGTGCACACCACGGCGCCGCCGAGCCCGTTGATCGCCTGCTCGAAGCCGGTGAATCCGGTTTCGAGGTAGTGGTCGATGTGCAGTCCGGTGGCCTGTTCGACGGTGGCCACGGTCAGGGGGCCGCGTCCGAGGGCGTAGGCGCCGTTGATCTTGCCCTTGCGGACGGGTTCCGTGTTGGCGTAGGCCACGTAGGAGTCGCGGGGAAGGGAGACGATGCTGGCGCGGCGCTCGTCCTGCGACAGGTGCACCAGCATCATCACGTCGGTGCAATTGCAGCCTTTTCCTCCGACGTTGAGCCGGTTCTTCTCCGCGGTGGAGAGTCCTTCGCGGCTGTCGATCCCGACGACGAGCCAGTTCGTGCCGCGGCGGGCACCGGCCGCCGGTGCCGGGTCGTCGGCCGAGACGGCGCCGGCGGCGGGCCACGAGCCGAGCGCGAGGGTGGACACCAGGGTGAGCGTGAGGGTCAGCCGTCGCACGGCACACTCCCAAAACGGGTCTTACGGGTGGATTTCCGACATTAAGGGACGGGACGGCGCGCGTGCTGGTCACACGCCGCCGGCCGGCGCCGGGGCCCCCGGGTAATAGGCCGTCAGGTTATCCTCGGCGGGCCTCGCCAGGCCTGCCGGACCCTGGGCGAAGGCGCGCAGGAGGTTCTCGGTGACCGTCCTGGTGAAGGCTCCCGCCCTGGCGTCCAGGCCGTGGTTGCCCTTGCCGCCGGGGCCCGTGGCGTCCAGCGCCTCCACCCACCTCATCGTGCCCGTCGCGAAGACCCCCGCCCCCGAGGGCATCGTCGTGTAGGCCGAATCGGCGTGGGTGCGCCGCTTCTTGCACACCACCGGCGAGTGGGCGATCACCTGGATCGGGCGGGGGGTGGGGTGTTTCGTGTTCACCCGGTCGTACTCGACGCCCACCAGGTGCGGAAACGACTGTCCGCGGCGCACCCCGGTCCCGGCCAGCAGCCAGTGGTCGGGCTCCGACACCACGTACGGTGCGTCGACCGGATAGCCGTCGTAGATCACCCCGAGCAGTTCGCTCTCCGGGCGGGACAGCGGGGCACGCCGGAAGTCGTTGGTGGGCGGCAGGCCTGCCCGGTACCCGGGGTCGTCGGCGTAGTCCTCCTTGAAGCACACCACCGTGCGGTCCGCGCCCACGGCCGACGCCTCGAGCCGGACGCGCCGGTAGCAGCAGTTCGCGCCCAGCACCGCCAGGTTGGTCCCGGCGTCCCGGGCCCGCGTGACGTGCAGCCGCTGCTCCGGGCTCCAGTACTCGTCGTGTCCCAGGGACACCACGCCCACCGCCCCGCACAGCAGGGCTGGGTCACGGGCCACGTCCACGCCGGTCACGTAGGCCAAGGGCAGCCCCATCCGCTCGGCCAGGGCGAGGAGCGGAGCCTCGTAGAGCAGGAACTGCCCCGCCCCCCGGCCGCTGTCGTACGGACGGTCGAAGGAGACCGCCAGGGACCGCGATCCCTTCTTCCCCGTCGTCCCCTTGTACAGGTCCGCGCCGCCCCAGCGGTTGTACGCCTGCCAGGTGGCGACCGAGTTGACCACCACGAGGCGGCCCGCGGTGGAGCAGGACCGGACGGTCACCGGCACGTACCGCTCGGCCCGGCCGTCGGCGGTGTCCAGGCGCAGCAGGTAGCAGCCCTCCGGCCAGCCCGTGGTGTCCAGCTGCACCGACGGCCGCCAGTCGGTCGTCACCATGCGCGTGGCCGCATCGACGCGGGCGGCCGGCTGGCGCGCCCCGGGCAGCGGGCCGGAGCGCCACACGAGGCGGGCCCGTGCTCCCGCGTACCAGCCCATCCGGTAGGCCGAGACGGTGTAGGCGTCGGCGGTGGTCGACACGTGCAGATCGAGCGGCTGCCCGGGCAGGACGCTGACCCGGCTCGTGTATCCCTCGACCGCTCCGGCGGGACCGGGGCGGGTGATGCGCCAGCCGGCGTGCCCGGGCCTGGTGTTCTCCGCGGTCACGTCCAAACCGCGGCCGCGGCCCGGCCCCGGCGCGGCGGCCGCCGCCCGGTTCGGGCCGCCGCGAGGCGCTTCCGCCGCTGATGCCGGCCCGGCGCCGCCGTGCAACCAGGGCCCGGCGAAGCAGGCCGCGGCCATCCCGAAGACCCGTCTGCGCTCGGGTCCGCCCGGAGTGGACTCCGTCCAGCCCTGCGGTTGTCCCGGCGAACCGCTGCGCTCCTGTTCGCGCCCCATGCCCACCACCTGCCTCTGCCGCCACCGCGCCGCCTCGTGCTGTCTGTCCTTCTAGGCGACGGCGCGGCCCCCGGCCCGTTCGGCCACGCCACGGGCCGGACGGCCCACCCGAAAGCAGCAAGCGGCCCGGGGCCCGCCGCTACCGGGACGAGGTCGGGTTCACCGTGCTCCAGTCCTCCTCGCCGCGGCCCTCGGCGAGTGCGGCGGAGAAGAGCGAGAGGACGCCGTCGAGGAGGGGGTGACGGCTCTGGCCGGCCTCGTCGGCCAGGCGGGCCGCGTAGGTGAGGTCCTTGTGCGCCCATGCGGCGGAGAAGTTCAGCGGCTCGGGCGGCGTCAGGTAGCTGTCCCAGGCGAGCCGGGTGACGACGCCTCCGGGGCGGTCGAGCAGGGCCTCGCCGACCTGGTGCGGGTCCAGGCCCGCCGCCTCGGCCATGCGCAGCGCCTCCCCGAAGCCGGCCAGGTGGAGGGCCTGGAGGGCGTTGAGGATCAGCTTGAAGCGGGTGCCGGCGCCGGCCGGGCCGAAGTGCCGTACCTCCCGGGCGATCGCGTCGAACACGGGCTGCATCGCCGGCAGGCCGCTCGCGTCGCCGCCCGCGAGGAGCACCAGGTTCCCGGTCCGGGCACCGGCCGCGCCGCCGGTGAGCGGCATGTCGTAGAAGGCCGCGCCCTGCCGGGCGCACAGAGCGGCCAGTTCCTCGACCCAGTCGACGGGCAGGGTGGCGGAGGTGATGAGCACGGCGTCCCGGCCCGCGCCCTCCAGGATGCCGTCGGGGCCCTGCCACACCGCACGTGACGAGCCCTCGTCGGCCGTCACCTCGAAGACGACGTCGGCGCGGGCTGCGGCTTCGGCGGGGGTGGCCGCCACGGTCGCTCCCTCCCGGGCGATGTCGAGGGCCTTGTCCTGGCTGCGGTTCCAGACGGTCACGGTGTGACCCTGCTTCAGGAGGTTCTCGGCCATGCCCCGGCCCATGATGCCGAGCCCCACCACCGCCACGTTCGCCATTTCTCCGCTTCCTTTCGCCTGACGTCGTACGACGAATCCGCGACGCCCGGATGGGGCGCCGTCGGAAGCCAGTCTGCGCAGGAGGGCCCCCGTTCCGGGACACCCGCCCGAGAGGGGCCCTGGCAGGGCCCCTCTCGGGCGACGGGATGATCGTCATACTCGAGGGGTGGACACAGACGAAGCTTCCGGACTGGGAGAGTTCCTGCGGACGCGGCGGGCCAAGGTCACGCCCGAGCAGGCCGGGCTGCCGGGGACGACCGGGCGCCGGCGCACCACCGGCCTGCGCCGGGAGGAAGTCGCCCTGCTCGCGGGCGTCAGCATCGAGTACTACCGGCGGCTGGAACAGGGCAAACAGCACCGGCCCGGGCCGGCGGTCGTGGAGGCCGTCGCCCGGGTGCTCCGGCTGGACGAGGACGAGCGCAGGCACCTCTTCGAGCTGGCCAGGGCCCCCCGGGAAAGCAGCGCCGCGGACCCCGGGACGGCACCCTCGCGGGCCCTGCGCCCGGACGTGCTTCGGATGCTGGACATCGTCGACCCCTGCCCCGCGTACGTACTCG
This sequence comes from Streptomyces sp. NPDC046876, assembly GCF_040645035.1. Classification (NCBI taxonomy): domain Bacteria; kingdom Bacillati; phylum Actinomycetota; class Actinomycetes; order Kitasatosporales; family Streptomycetaceae; genus Streptomyces; species Streptomyces sp. NPDC046876. The sequence continues at coordinate 38,705 of NZ_JBEYXK010000037.1, forward strand.
GCCGGGCCAACGACCTCCTCGCCGCCAACCCGCGCGGGCTGCGCCTGCTGCCCGGCATCGAGGCGTGGCCGCAGCCGCGCCGGAACACCGCCCGCTACACCTTCCTCCACCCCGCCGCCCGGACCCTCTACGGCAACTGGGAGGACGTGGCCGCGGATACCGTCGCCCATCTGCGCGCTGCCGCGGGGCGGTATCCCGAGGCGCCCGACATCACCGCGGTGGTCGGTGAACTCGTCGTCAAGAGCGAGGAGTTCGCGGCGCTGTGGCAGCGCTACGAGGTGCGCAGCCGCACCAACGGGCGCAAGCACTTCACCCACCCCGCCACCGGCACCATGACCTTGAGCTACGAGGCGTACGAGGTCGCCCGCACCGAGGGCCACCGGCTGATCGTCTACCAGGCCGAGCCCGGCACCCCGGACCACGACGCGATGCTGCTGCTGGCGCACGCGGACGCCGCCGCGGCGCGCGACGGAACGGCGGACCCTTCCTCGCCCCGGGCACACAGCCGCTGATCCTGCTCGGCCGGGGTGTGCCCCCTGTGCGCATCAACTTCCCCGGGGCGTACGGTACTTCGAGGCGCGACAGCAATGTCGAAGGGGATGGGGGACCACCATGGACGGGACGGTCGACGCGGCATCGGAGGGCGAGGCGGACCTGGCACGCCGCAGGCGCCTGCGGCGTGGCACGGTCTGGGGCGGGATCGCCGGCGCGCTCGGCAGCGTGCCGATCGCCATCGAGGGGCCTGAGTACATGCCCTGGTGGCTCAGCATGACGCTCAGCCTCGCCGTCGGCCTCATGGCGGGCCTCGGCGGAGCGATGGCCGCCCGCCGGTCCGGCATCAAGGCCGAGGTCCGCAGGGACACACTGCGTCCGGGGGAGATGGAGCTGAACAGCTACCGCGTGAAGCCCATTCCCGAGGGTGCTCCGGTGCCACCGCCCCTCAAGGAGGACGACTACACGTCCTACTCCCTGACCACGACCACCCGGCAGCTCCAGCTGTGGGAGTTCGGATACGTGCCGCAGTGGAGCCACCCGTGGAGTGAGCTGCGCCTGAGCACGGAGGGGCACGTCCTGGTCGTCATCGGGCCCGAAGGCCTGCTGGGCCGGTTCGTCCTGCAGAGGATGATCGTACCGGAGGAGCTCGTTCTGACCTCGAACCGCCTGCGCGCCCGCTCACCCGGCAGACCGTCATCCGCACCGCCCACGGCTCCGGGTACGGACTGAGCCGTACGGCCCGTTCCGGATCGGGACGGGCCGCCTCGCAGACGCAGGCGCCGGCGTCGGCGTCGGCGTCGTCTTCCCGTCACGTCCGCCAGTGCTGGCCGGTGTAGTTCCCACAGGGGTTGAGCACCAGGTCGACGTTGAGTGCCGGGGGTCCGCTCGTGTCGAGGCAGAGGCCGCTCGTGGGGTTGACGAACTGCTTGCTGCCGGCGTCGTAGCGCCATTGCTGGCCGCTGTAGTAGCCGCAGGAGTTGAGTACGGCCCTGACGCCGGTGGCGGGCTGCCCGTCCGTGTCGAGACACAGGCCGCTGGGAGTGTTCGTGAGGTGCAGGCTCGTCCGGTCGTGCTGCCAGATCTGACCGCTGAAATTCGCGCAGGCGCGGAGCACCACCTCGAGTCCGGGTCGTTGCGGGCCGTTGGTGTCGATGCAGAGGTCGCTGTGCGCGTTGGTGATCGCGCCTGTGGACGGAGGAGTCGACGGCTGCGGTGGGGGTGGCTGGGCCGCCGCCGAGGTGGGCGGCGCTGAGGTCGGCGGCGCTGACGTCGTCGGAGACGAGGAGGGTGCCGTGCTCCTCGGCGTGCTCGGAGGCGCGGTCGTGCCGAACGCCGTCGGGTGCCCGCCACCGGACGTCACCGTCCAGAGGATCCCGGCGGTCGAGAGCAGGAGCACCACCGCTGCCGCGGCGGCGGCCCGCGCGGTGCGCTGCTTCGGCACGGGCCTTGGCGGCGCGGCCGTTTCGGGCATCTGCCATGCAGTGGCGAGCACCGTGGTGACGGCCTCCACGTCGGGGATCGTCCGAGGATCCGGGGCGCCGGTCAGTTCGGCGAGCAGGTGCCCGGGCGTGGGACGTCGCTCGGGTGATCTGGCCAGCGCAGGCGTCAGCAGTGCCCTGAGGCGGTCGGGCACACCGTCGAGGTCGGGTTCGTCGTGCAGGACCCGGTAGAGCACCGCCTCGGACGGTCCGGTGCCGAACGGCGGCCGCCCGGTGGTGGCGTAGGCCACGGTCATCGCCCAGGCGAACACGTCGGCCGGGGGTCCTGCCTGCCCGCGCACCTGTTCCGGTGCCATGTACCCGACGGTCCCGATCGAGACGCCGGGGCGGGTCAGCGCCGTCGCATCGGCGGCCTGTGCGATGCCGAAATCGATGACCTTCGGGCCCTGGTTCGACAGCAGGACGTTGCCGGGCTTGAGGTCGCGGTGCACGAGGCCGGCCCGGTGGATGGCCATGACCGCCTCGGCGAGCCCGACGGCGAAGCCGTGCGCCATGTCCCCTCGCAGCGGGCCGTGCTCGGCGACGTGTTCCGCCAGCGTCGGGCCCTGTACGTACTCCATGACGACGTAGGGGCTGCTCGCGTCTACCTCGACCGCCAGGACGTGTGCCGTACATGCGCCCTGGACGCGCAGCAACGCCGCCGCCTCACGCCGGAACCGCGCCCGGAACTCGGAGTCGGAGGCGAGTTCCTCACGGAGCCGCTTGAGGGCCACCAGTCGGCCGTCGGGGCCTTGCGCCAGGTACACGACACCCATGCCACCCGCGCCCAGCCGACCGACGAGCGTGAACTCGCCGATCTGCTTCGGGTCCCCCGCGCGCAGCGCACTCAAACTCACCTGGCTCCTCCTGAGACGTAGGGTGGTCGCGGACCACGGACGCCCCGGAGGCTTCGCGCCACCGTACCCGCCCCCCTCGATCCGCCCCACGCTCAGAATGCAGTCCGTCAACACCGCTGCACTCACAGTCGGTTGAGGCTGAAACAGAGCTGTGACCGGGCCCGGACGCCGGCGCGGCGTTCCGCTGCTTCACAGCCGTCGGACGCGCAGCACTCCGGTCAGCATCGGCAGGGTGAACTCGCCGTGGGCGGTCTCGGGCCGGTCCGCGAGGAACGCCCGGATCCGGCCGAGCGTGGCGGCCCGCTCGTGTTCCGGCATGACGAGCATCCCCGCGCGCGTCGCGATGGTCGCGACGAGGGAGTCCGCGGTGCGGCGCTGCCCGTGCGGGAACTCGGCCTGCTCCGGGGAGCCGAAGCGGGCGGCGGCCGCACCGGTCTTCGGAAGATGCATGTCCGCCGTCGCGGCACGCCAGCCGGCGGGCGTGTCCCGCGGGCCTATGGCCGCGCTCCCGCTGACCCGGGCGAGCCCGGCCACCCACTCCACCTGGTCGTCCATGAGGTTCCACAGGCCGGCCAGGATCCCGCCGGGCGCGAGGACCCTCGCGATCTCGGGCCCCGCGACGGCCATGTCGAACCAGTGCATGGCATTGCCGGCGAGCACGGCATCGACGGAAGCGTCCGGCAGCGGGATCGTCTCCGCGCTGCCCGGCAGGGCCCGGACCGACGGGAGGGAGCGGCGCAGCTCGGTCAGCATCGCCGGGTCCGGCTCGACCGCGATGACTTCGGCGCCCAGCGCGACCAGGGTGGCGGTCAGCTTGCCGGTCCCGGCCCCGAGGTCGAGCACGCGCGGGCCGGGCGCCGGTTCGAGCGCCCACCGCACCGCGGCTTGGGCGTAGTCCGGACGGTGCTCGGCGTATGCGACCGCCGCTGCGCCGAACGACGAGGCGTGGAGTGACTGCTCATCATGATCCATACCGCCAAGCTATGCGGTACTCCCGGCGGTCGGCCAGGCCGTGTTCCACCGGTGCCACGGTTGACCTTGACACTGTGGCAAGGCCTTCACTGCTTCCGAGGAGGTGGTCACGGTGATCATTCGGGCAGAGGAAGAGGAAGTGGATACGGTGCGGGCTCTCGAGGCCCTGGCGAGCAGCAGTTCGTCGGTACGGCTGCGGGCGGCCCTGGCGGTCGGCACGGCAGCGGACCCCCGCTGCGTCGACACGCTGATCGAGCGGTGCGCGGTCGAGCCGGACTTCCATGTGCGGGACATGCTGACGTGGGCGCTGACGCGCCACCCGTCCTCGGTGACCGTCCCGAAGCTGGTCGAGGCGCTGGGCTCGGAGCGCGCGCAGGCGCGCAGTCAGGCCCTGCACACGTTGTCGAAGGTCGGGGACCGGCAGGCATGGCCGGCGATCACGCGGGCGCTGCTGACCGACCCCGACGATGAGGTGGCGCGCAGCGCGTGGCGGGCAGCGGTGGTCCTGGTACCGGAAGGCGCCGCGTCGGGTTTGGCCGAGGTGCTGGTGACGCAGCTCGGGCGCGGCGGCCGTGAGACGCAGCTGAGCCTGAGCAGGGCCCTGGTCGCGCTGGGTGAGGCCGTCGCCCTCCCCGTCCTGGGGGCCGCGATGACGGATGCGGACCCCCGGGTGCGTCAGCACGCGATCGCCACGGAACGGCTGGTGCGCGACCCCGATGCCGGGTTCGGGTTCGCCGTCGAGGAGGCGAAGCGGATCATGGTCTTGGGCACGAGCGCCCGGGAGGAGTGACAGGACGTGTTGATCGGTGATGTGGCACGGCGGTCCGGGGTCAGCGCCCGAATGCTGCGCCACTACGAGTCCCTGGGCCTGCTGCGGCCGACAGGGCGTACCGGGGCGGGCTACCGGGAGTACTCGGGCGAGGACATCCGGCGGATCTTCCACATCGAGAGCCTGCGCTCGCTGGGGCTGCCGCTGCGCGAGGTCGCGCGGGCGCTTGACGATCCCGGGTTCACCCCCGGCGGGCTCATCGAGACCCTGGTCGGCCAGACGCGCGAACGCATCGCGGCCGAGACGGAGCTGCTGACCCGGCTGGAGCGGATCGGCGCCGCGGAACCCGCCGACTGGGAGGACGTCCTGCGCAGCGTCGCGCTCCTGCACGGCCTGGGGTCGGAGAGCGCCGGGAAGCGCCAGCGTGCGGCGCTGGCCGCGGCCGAAGGCAGTACGGTGCCGGTGGACGCCCTGGTCGAGGCCGCGCTGAGCGAGTCGGATCCGAGCGTCGCCGGCGCGCTGCGGTGGGCGCTGGCCCGGTCGGGCGATGCCGCCCTGCCCCTGCTGGCGCAGGGACTGGGCTCGTCGGCGGCCGAGGTACGAAGGCGCGCCGTGCAGGCCGTCGCGGAGCTGCCCGACCCCGGGGCGACCGCGCTGCTGCGGGACGCCCTCGCGGACCACGACCTCGCGGTCCGGCGGTGTGCGGCGCTGGCGCTCGGGGCACGCGGGGTGGCCGACGCGGTCCCGGCGCTCACCGACATGGTGGCCGACGGCGCGAACGACGTCGATGCGGCCGACGCCCTGAGCGCGCTGGCGAGCGATCCCGCGCTCGCGGACCGCATCGCCGCCGGGCTCGTCGACCGCCTCGGCACCGGCAGCGTGGGAACGGCCGGCGCCGCCCGGCTGCGGCTGGCGCAGGCCCTCGCGGACATCCCCGGCGGCACGGCCTCACGTGCGCTCGCCGACCTGTCCCGGGACGAGGACCGTGCCGTCGCGCTCACCGCGGCGTACGTGCTGGGCCTGCGCGACACGCGGTGACGGACCGCACCGCCGTACCCGTACCCGTACCCCGTTCGGCTTGCAGAGGGCACGGGTCGTGCCGGGGCGGGTGGGTACGGCGGGGCCACCGGTCCTTCCTCAGAGCGCCGAGATCTCGGCCAGCAGGTCGTCCAGGCCCAGTGAGCCCTGCGACAGCGCGGCCATGTGCCAGGCCTTGAGGTCGAAGTCCGCTCCGTGCCGCGCCCGGGCCGCCTCCCGGCCCGCGAGCCAGACCCGTTCGCCGAGCTTGTAGCCGATGGCCTGGCCCGCCATGCCGAGGTAGCGGGTGACCTCGCTCTCGACGTAGTCGGCGGGGCGGCTGGTGTGGCGGGCGAGGAACTCCTGGGCCAGCCCCGGCGTCCAGCGCTCCCCCGGGTGGAAGGGGGAGTCCTTCGGGATCTCCAGTTCCAGGTGCATCCCGATGTCGATGATGACGCGGATGGCCCGCATCATCTGCGCGTCCAGGTACCCCAGTCGGCGTTCGGGCTCGGTCAGGAAGCCCAGTTCGTCCATCAGGCGCTCGGCGTACAGCGCCCAGCCCTCGGCGTTGGCGCCGACGACGCCCACGGTGGTCTGGTAGCGGGAGAGCTCGCCGGCCACGTGCGCCCACTGGGCCAGCTGGAGATGGTGACCGGGCACGCCCTCGTGGTACCAGGTGGTGACCAGGTCGTAGACCGGGAAGCGGGTCTGCCCCATCGTCGGCAGCCAGGTGCGTCCGGGCCGGGAGAAGTCCAGCGACGGCTCGGTGTAGTAGGGGGCGGCGGCGCTGCCCCGCGGGGCGATGTGCGATTCGACCCGGCGGACCCGCTCGGCCAGTTCGAAGTGGGTGCCGTCCAGGGTGTCGATGGTGTCGTCCATCAGCTTCTGGAGCCACTGCCGGGTCTCTTCGACCCCCTCGACGGCCTCGCCGTGCCGGTCGCACCACGCCAGCGCCTCCCAGGGGGTGCCGGCGCCCGGCAGGACCCGCTCGGCCTCGGTGCGCATCTCGGCGAGCAGCCGGTGGAACTCGGCCCAGCCGTATGCGTAGGCCTCGTCCAGGTCGAGGTCGGTGCCGTTGTGGTAGCGGGCGAGTCGGACGTAGCGCTCCCGGCCGACGACGTCCGGTGCTCCCTCGACGGCCGGGGCGTAGGTGTCACGGAGCCAGTCGCGCAGTTCCGCCAGGGAGCCGGTGGCCACGGCGGCGGCCGCGGCGAGTTCGTCCCGCAGCGGCTCGGGGCCGGGGTCGGTGAACTCGGCGAACCAGCTGCGGTCCGTACCGATCCACTCGGTCAACTGGCCGACGACGGCCGAGACCTGCCGCGGCCCTGCGGGCAGTTCGCGGGCGAGGCCGGCGTCCAGAGAGGCCCGGTACCCCGCCAGGGCGTCCGGCAGGGCGCGCAGCCGCTGTGCGATGGCCGCCCAGTCCTCGTCGGTGTCCGCGGGGGTGAGGGTTAAGGCATCGCGGATCTGGTGGAGCGGTGAGCCGAGGTTGGCGACGTGCCGCAGGCTCTCCCCCGCCTCGTCGACGGCGAGTTCGGCGGTGAGCCGCTCGCGCAGCAGCCGGGCGCAGCGGCGCTCGCCGGTGTCGTCGGCACCGGGGGCGGTCTCCGCCGCGGCGAGCTGCCTCAGGGTGGTACGGGCCAGGTCGGCCACCGCTTCCCGGCCTTCGGGCGAGAGGTCGGGAAGCCGGCCGGAACTCCCGGCGATGCCGAGGAAGGTGCCGGCGATCGGGTCGAGTTCCACGAGGGCGTCGACGTGGGCGTCGGCGACCTGGCGGGGCAGCCGACCGTCCGCGGCAGGGTTGGAATTGCTGGAATCGGGCATACGAGCCGTCCTTGAACCGATGCGTCTGCAAGAGCAGTCGGACATTAGCAGTCGGTGCCCGCGGCGCAACAGATTCCTAGTGCATTCGCCGCGATGCGGTCCGCACGGCGGCGCGGACGCATCAGATCCATTCGTGTTTCCGGGCCAGGCGCAGTGCGTCAATGCGATTACGGGCACCCATATTCGCCACGATGGTCGAAATGTAGTTGCGCACCGTCCCTTCGGACAGGCACAGCCGGGCGGCGATCTCCTCCATCGTGTCGCCGCGCTCGACGTGTTCGAGTACGGACAACTGCCGGGGGGTCAGGGGGCAGTCCCCGTTCGACACGGCCGCGACGGCCAGCTCGGCGTCGAAGGCCCGCTCGCCCCCGTGCACCAGATGGACGGCCTCGAACAGGCGCTGGGGCGGGACGCTGCGCCGCACCATTCCGTCGATTTCCCCGCCGAACACCCTGCGGACGACCGGCCGGACACATGCAGTGGCCACCAACAGCGTCCGGACGTCCGGAAGGATGGCGATCTTCTCGGCGACGTCGACCGTTTCCTCGTCCCTGCCGTCGAAACTGACGATCACGACGTCGGGTCGATTCAGCTCGGCGAATTCGAGCGCGGCATATATGCTGTCCACCGATCCGACGACCGCGATATCGGGATGCTGTTCCAGTAATGCCGTGAGCGCAAATCGGGATAGGGAAAGATCATCGTAGACCATCACATCGACACTCATTCGATTCCCCTGTGAATTGAGACGATGCAGCGATAGCGTGCGCGCGCAGCGCCCCTGTACGGTCAGCAGGTTCGGGGCGCCGCATACCGGACACCTTTGCACGCGGGTGCGCTTCGGGCGTCAAACCGTCCGCTGCCTCTGTCAGATCGCTCGCGGTTCTGCACCGAGTCTGGGGCGGGCCGCTCCCGGAGCGTTCCCGACCGGTTCCCGCAGCGCCAGGGGAAGGCTCCGGGAGGGCCGGCGGGGGATCCCGGCATGGCTGCGCCGCCCACCGGGGCCCCGGTGGGCGGCGCGGCGCCCCGGTCACCGCGGCGGCGTCAAAGGCGCGGCGTCAAAGGCGCGGCGTCAAAGGCAGTGCGAGGAGGTCCACACCGTGCGGTGGACCCGTGAGTTCTCCGACTTTCGTCCAGCCCCACCGCCGGTACAGCTCGCGCGCCGACGCCCTGCTCGACGCGGCGAGTACGGCGAACGGCTCGGTGCGGTCGGCCAGCAGCAGGTCCAGCAGCTCGCGCCCGTACCCGCGGCCGCGCAACTCCCTTACGACCGCCAGCTCGTAGACGTAGAACAGCGGTCGGCGCAGCCACGGCGGGGCGGGGTCGGCCGCCCGCGGATGCCACCACCCCGCCTCGCGGTGCACCCCGTACGCGAAGCCGCCGAGCCCGCCGGGCTCACTGCCGTCGCCGACGGTGGTCACGCAGAAGCCGGGCAGTGCCGCGTGGTCGGCCAGTTGCCGGGCGAAGCCGTCCGCCGCGGCCGCATCCTCGTGGTAGGGCGGCTCGCGGTAGACCCGGTGGTAGACCTCGCGGAACTCCTCGGGGCGGCGGATCCGGGAGCTGAGCTCAGGCATCGACGGTCTCGCGCTGGACGTGTGCGGGCAGCACCCGGTGGAGCCGCTGCAGCAGCACGAGCGCCACGAGGAGGCAGAGGCCGAGCGCGAGCCACGGCAGGCCTGCTCCCCGGGCCAGCAGCCAGGTGAACACGGTCGGCGCCAGCACCTTGGCCAGGCTCCACATCAGCTCCTCCAACCCCAGGTACCGGCCGCGAAGGTGTCCCGCGGCCATCCCCACGATCAGGGCACTGCTGGTCGGGGCCTGGAGCAGCTCCGCGACCGTGAAGACGACCATGCCGAGGACGAGCCCGCCGAAGGCCAGGCCGGCGTGGTCGCCGGGCACCGCCGCGAACAGGACGAAGGACACCATCCACAGGACGGCCGCCACCTGGAGCACTCCGGGCCGCCGGTAGCGCTCGACGGCCTTGGCCAGTGCGGTCTGCGCCAGCACCACCATGACGGTGTTGATCGCGAACAGCATTCCGGGCTGCCAGGCCGGCAGCCCGCGTGCCTCGATCACGTACGCGCTGAGCAGCACGGTCAGCGCGAGGTCGCACAGGGCGAAGACCCAGACGGTGGCCAGGACGCCGAGGAACGCCCGGTCGGCGAGCACCTCCCGGTACCCGCCGCGCCGCTGCCCCGCGGCGTCCGCGGCCGGGGCGGGTGCCTGGGCCGGGCCGGCGCCCGCGCCGGCGGGGCGCGGGACGGCGGTCCGGCGCCAGCTCGCGACCAGCGCGGCCGCGACGAGGAACGACACGGCGTTCAGGACGACCACGGCGGTGTATCCCGAGCTGCCGCCCCAGCCGACGAGCGTACTGCCCACCAGTCCGCCGGCGCCGATCCCGGCGTTGCGCAGGGACCTGTCCATCGCGTACCAGCGCGCGCGGTGCCCGTCGTCGGCCACCTGCGCCACCAGCGCGAAGACGGCGGGCCGGAACAGGCTGTCGCCCCACATGGTGGCCGTCACCAGGAGGACCAGCTGCCACGGGGTGTCCGTGAACACGTAGGCGGTGAAGGTCAGTACGCGGAGCAGGTTGCTCGCGACGAGCACGCGCCGCGGCCCGACCCGGTCGATCAGCCGGCCCCCCAGCGGGCCCGCGGGCAGCGAGAGCAGGGCGCCCGCGGACAGCATCAGGCCGACCGTGGTCAGCGGGATGCCCTTGGCCGCGTGGAAGTACACGACGGCGAACGGGAGGAAGAGCCCGGTGCCCAGGGCGTCGACGACCTGCGCGACGATCAGGGGTGTGCGGCCCTTGGTGTTCGGCAGGCCGAGTGTGTCGATGACAGCCATCGCAATCGGTATCCCTCACGCGTGGGGTAGCGGGAAGACGTTGAACTCCTCCTCGGACAGCGGCTGCGACCGCCAGCCGAGCCCGACGCCCGCGCGGCCGATCCTGCCGTCGCCCCACATGGGCATGCCGGCAGGGAAGTTCGACACGAGGCCGGGCACGATCGTGTGGGCGGCGCTGAACCCGGCTGCTTCGGCGTCACAGGTCGTCAGGTCGACGCTGATCACTTCAAAGCCGCGGGCCTCGACCCGTTCGCGGTACGCCCCGAGGCTGCGCTCGGCGAGTGCGGGCAGTCCGTCCCAGGGGCGGGTGGGGAGGTCGTGTATCCAGGGGACCCGCTCCCCCGCCCGCGGGTCGAGGTGGAGCTGCTGCTGGCACAGCAGGTCCCGTACGTCGCCGAAGTCCGGGCGGTACGAGTCGAGGTAGCGCCGGTCGGCGCGGTACGGCTTGAGGTTGCCCAGGTGGGGCAGGTCGGCCAGGCCGTCCGCCAGGGCCTTGTCGTCGTCGAGGAAGCGGCAGGTGTGGTGCAGGGTGAACCCCTCGGCGAGGGCCTTCTCCGCCGCCTCCTGCGGGTCGGGCCGGGTGGCGAAGCCGATGGCCAGCCAGCCCGCGGCGCGGTCGCGCACGACCGCGGCGAGGACCGGGACGTCGAACTCGTTGTCCAGGTGGATCAGGGTGGTGTCGTACGCGTCCCGGCTGTCGGCGACCAGCTCGCGGATCCGGTCGGTCATCGGCAGCCGGGGCAGGCGGGCGGCGTTGGCCCACCACAGCATGGTGGTGTCGCGCTCGATGACCTCTTCGAGCCCGGAGGTGACGGCGTGCTCCTCGCTGACGCCGCAGGCCACGCCGGCGACGAGCGGGTCGGAGTAGGAGACCGGGTCGTGCTCCCCGTGGGCGACCAGGAAGGCGGGCACCCACACCGGCTCGCCCGTCGTCCACGAGCGGCCCTCGACCCAGGCGCACTCCGCGTCCACCGTCAGCGGCGCGAAGGGGAAGCCCTGGCTGCGGTACTGGCGCTGCGAGTACAGGTGCAGCCGGCGCGGGTCGAGCGCGGGCACCCCGGCCCTGCGCAACTGGGCATGACTGCCGAAGCGTAGCCGGTCCTCGGGCAGCCGGCTGCCGCAGTAGCGTTCGACGGCCTCGCCCACTGCGCTGCGGCGGGCGGCGTCGAAATCGGACCAGGACGTGCCGAACGCCTGCCGGTCGTTGGGCCAGTCCGCGACGCGCCGCATGTCGGCGACGTCCACCGCGCACACCCTCAGCTGCGCCGGCATGCCCGGCAGGGGGGCCAGCTCCTGGACGCCGGTCACCACGCCGACCTGGTCGTCGACGAGCAGGTCCCCCTCGGGGTTGCCGCGCACCACGGGCCGCGGCCGGGTCGGCACGGGCAGGACGGTGCGCTCGATCCGGTCGAGGCGGCGCGGATCGAGCTCGACCTCGTCGACGCCCGCCTCGCCCGTGATCCAGCGCTCCAGGAAGGCGGCGAGCTGCGCCGATGTCCAGCGGACGTCGCCGTCGCGCAGCGGGTGGCCGGCCGGGCGCGGCGCGGCCCGTACGGCCTCGACGATCCGGGGGTCGTGCGCGGCGGAGAGCCTGCGGTCCAGTACGTCCGCGAAGTCGGCCGTGAGGCCCGGGGTGATGGCGGGGCCGAGGACGGCCCGGCCGCGCTCGTGGCGCAGCGGCAGCCAGCGCAGGCCGAGGCGGGCGCACTGCTCGTCGATACGGCTCAGTTCTTCGTGGGCGGGGTAGGAGAAGGCGGCCACGAGCACGGTGTCGCCGTCGCGGACGTCGACGTCGGACAGGTCCTGCGGGGCCGGGCCGACGTGGGCGTAGCCGGTGGTGCTCAGCGCGTGGGTGAGCGGGGCGGCGAGTTCCGGCGTGCCGGTGATGAGGACCGTGGTACGGGCCACGAGCGCCGCCCGCTCGGCGTCGGCTCCGGCCTCGGCGGGGCGCAGGCAGCCGTCCTGCCGCAGGACGTCCAGGACTTCGGCGTATTCGGGGGCCGTGCCCGCGAGCAGTTCGCTGCGGGACCTGGTTCCGTCGCAGCGCGCCAGCCATGCGCGGAACTCGGACGGGGGGGCGGAAATGTAGAACTGCCCACCGTTCGCGGTGGCGAGGAAGCACAAGTCCTGCTCGAGGTCGTATATCTCTACGTCCACGAGTTCCAAAGCGGTGTCGTCCGCCGGCATATCAGCCCCCATAGAAACTGACTCTCTTTATGAAAAGTGCCACGGTCCCGGGGAGAATCCGGGACCGTGGTCGCAAGACCTCAGAGGGTCAACTTCACTTGGAAACCGAGCGGTTGTGGACGACGGCGCGGTTGTGGACGACCGCGCGGTTGTGGACCACGGCACGGTTGTGGACGACGGCGGTGACGACGTTGGCCTTGACGGTGGAGATCATGATGTTTACCTCCCGTTTCGGTTTTCTGTTTCGCTGACAAGAGAAACGTTACGGGGATACGGGTGCCGCGCCCAGATGCATTCCTCACGAGTCCTCATGAATTCTGCACGGGGTCTTCTGGCCCCCGCGCCTCCAGCAGGACGAGCACCGTGCGGAGTTGCTCGCGCACCCTTTCGTCGGTGATGGCCCCGTCCCCGCCGACCGTCCCCCGGTCCACGGGAATCCGTACGCACGCCGCCTCCACGATGTCGGCGCCGGTGTAGCCGAGCACGGTGCGCAGCGTGGCCTCGGCGCCCTGGCCCCGGCCGGGGGCGGCCGCGTTGATCCAGGCCACGGGCTTGTCGCAGATCTCGGTGCCGCCGACCGTCCAGTCGAGCAGGTTCTTGAACGAGCCCGGCAGGGTGCCCGCGTACTCCGGGGCGCAGATCAGCACCGCGGTCGCCTCGCTGATCAGCGCCCGCAACTCGGCCACCGGAGCCGGCAGCGGGTGGGTGTCATCGTCGGGGTTGAAGTGCGGCAGCGCAGCCAGGCCGTCGTAGAGGACGGTGCGCGTCCGCGGGGGCGCCACGGCCCGTGCGGTGCGCAGCACGGACTCGTTGGAGGAACCGGTCCGCAGGCTTCCGGACAGCAGCAGGATCACAGGCGGCTTCGACATCCGCTCAACGTACTGCCCCTGTCGGCCGCCTCCCCGACCCGCCGACATCCGCGCACCGCAGTACCGGGGAGGGCGCTGCCGGTCGCCCTCAGGAAGCCCGTCTCCGCCAGGCCTCGGGGGTCTTGCGGATCACTGCCAGCAGCCGGGTGAGCTCGTCCTCGTCGAAGAGGTCCTGGTAGGTGCCGCCGGTGACCTGCTTGTCGTTGATGACGACGGAAGGGGTGCCCGGCCCGATCGGGTCGTCCCCGGTCCGCTGGTACGCCTTCTGCGACGCGGCCACGAAATCGCTGTACTTCATGGTGGACACCGCAGCGTCGAAGGTCTCGCTGCGCAGTCCCGGCACCTGGTCCGCGAGGCTCAGCAGTCGCTGCGTGGTGTAGCCGCCGGACGACTCGACCTCTTCCTGGTGTGCCGTCAGCACTGCGTGGTACTCGGTGAACTTCTGCACGTCGAGCGCGGCGCGCAAGGCGTTGACCGCGCGCTTGGAGCCGTCGCCGCCGAGCCGGTCGTCCTTGAAGGAGGCGAGGGTGTACTCCGTCCGCGCCTCGCGCTTGATGGTCTGCGCCCGGACCGCCTTGGCGCCGCTCGCCTCGAAGTCGGCGACGACCGGACAGCGCGGGTCCTCGTAGAGCCGGACGACCGTCCTGGCCTCCGGATCCCCCACCCTGATCGTCGTGCCGTCACTCGACAGTTCCTCGGGCAGTTCCGTGGCGTCGGCGTACGCCTGGGCCGCCGACTCGGGCTCGAGATCGTCCTCCAGGTCCGCCAGCACCCGCGAGCCGAGGCCGGCCACGGCCACCGCGATGGCCGCCCAGACGGCTGCGTAGCCGAGCTTTCCGGCATGTCTGATCTGCATGGACTCCCCCAGGTCGAAAGCGCCCACTGTAGGAGCCCGGCAGGGAATGCGCACATCCGTTTCCCGTGCCGCGGCCGGGAGCCCGACCGGCGGTCAACGGCGGGCGGTACCGCCCCGCGCAGGCCCGCCGCCCGGGCGGGGAACGCCCGAGATGTGCACTGCCGGCAGCCGGGCCACCATGGCAGAAGACCCCCGGGCCCGCAGGGGCACCCGGCGGAGGAAGGACGGCACGTCCCGGACGGGAGGCGACACGTGCACCTGGACGAATCACGCCGAGCCTGGCTCATGATCATCGGTGTTCTCGCCGTCATCTTCGCGAACTACGCGGCGATCATCCTGATGAACGTCCTCGGCTGGTGACCCCCGACGCAAATTCGCGCGCCCGGGCCGGCGGGCGCGCGTTATGGTCGACCCCATGAACGTCACCGGCCGAAGCCCCGTCGCGACCGCGCGAGCGGCCAGCTCGCCGGTTGCCGCCGCCTGACCTTCCCCCTCTTCCCACCGGCGACCGGAAACGGCCGGCGGTGGGCCCTGATGACGTACCGGCCCCGGTCTGAACGACCTCGCCGATCCCGTTGTCCGGTGCCTCCCTTGCTGTGACGCGAAGGAGTCACCCCATGAAGACCGAGCAGATCGTCCGCACCTTCGTCGAGTACTTCGAAGAGCGCGGCCACCGTCGCATCACCGGCTCGACGCTGCTGCCTCCGGCCGACGACCCGGTGCTGTTCACCACCTCCGGCATGCACCCGCTCACGCCCCACCTCGAGGGCCGCCCCCATCCGCTGGGCAGGCGGCTGGTCAACGTGCAGCGCTGTCTGCGCACGACGGACCTGGACGAGGTCGGCGATGCCACCCATCTGACCGTCTTCGAGATGCTCGGCACCTGGTCCCTGGGCGACTACGAGGGCCCTGTGAGCCTGGACTGGGGATACGGGCTGCTCACCGAGGGCCTGGGCATCGATCCGGGTCTCCTGCACGCCACCGTCCACGGCGGGGACGACCGGACCGGCCCGGACACCGCTTCCCTGGAGTTCTGGCAGGACCGCGGCGTACCTGTGGAGCCCACCGTGCACGACAACTGGTGGTCCAACGGCCCGACCGGCCCGTGCGGTCCCGACTCGGAGATCTTCCTGTGGAGCGGTGACACCCCGCCCCCGCCCCGGGCGACGCCCACGGGCGACGACCGCTGGGTGGAGGTGTGGAACCACGTGATGATGCGCCACCGGCGCCTCGCCGACGGTTCCCTCGTACCGCTCCTGCAGCGCAACATCGACACCGGGCTCGGCCTGGAGCGGCTCGCCTCGCTCCTCCAGGGCAGGTCCTCCGTGTTCGACTGCGACGTCTTCGCCCCCTGGCGCCGTCTCGTGCCGCCACTGTGGCCCCTGGAGGAGCGCTCGCTGCGCGTGGTCTGCGATCACCTCCGGTCGGCCGTCGTGGTGCTCGGCGACGGGGTGCGCCCGGCCAACACCGGGCGGGGCTACGTGCTGCGCCGGCTCGTACGGAGGGTGCTCACCCTGCTGTGGCGGGACGATCCGACGCGCTGCCTCGGGGACCTGCCGCCGGAGCTGATCGGGCACACCCTGGACCGCTTCGGCCAGGACATGGAACCGTATGACGTACACCGGATGCTGCTCGAAGAGGAACGGCGGTTCCGCCGGCTGCTGGAGCGCGGCCGGCGGGTACTGGCCCGGCCCCGTTTCCGAGGTTCCCTGGGCGAGGAGGACTTCCGCTACCTCCACGACACCCACGGCCTGCCGAGGGACCTGGTCACGGGTCTGCTGCACGGCTGAGGGCGAGGTTCACGGCCTGATCGACGACAGGTCCCGGTCCGCGAGTTCGGGGCGGGCGGTCAGGGCGGCGTGGACCGCGTCCAGGATCGGCAGCGGCGCTCGCGCGGTGGCGAGAGCCACGTCCTTCGCCGCCAGCGCCACCGGGAAGTGGGCGCCCTCGGCGTACGCCCGGGCCACCGCGCCGGCGAGCGGCCCCTTGGCGAGTTCGCCGCGCACCAGCGCCTCGGGCAGTCCGAGGGACCGTCCCAGCTCCAGGGCCTCGGCCACCACGGCCACGCCGCCGATCACCGCGTTGATCAGTACCAGCTTCAGCGCGGCCGCCGAGCCGACGGGCCCGCACTCGGTGACGCTTCCGAGCAGGTCCAGCACCTTGGCGACCGGGCCCGGCAGCGGCCCGCCGGCCAGCACCCACAGCTCCCCGGCCGCCGCCCGGTCCACGCTTCCCATGACCGGCGCATCGGTGAACGTCACCCCTTCCGGCAGCTGCTCCACCACCTCGCGGACGGTGTCCGGCCCGACGGTGGAGGTGTCGATCCAGTGGGTGCCGGGGCGCAGCGCCGGCACCATTTCGGCGGCGACGGCGCGCAGTGCCGCGGGGTCGGCGAGCATGGTGACGACGAGGTCGGCCTCGCGGACGGCTTCCGCGGGGCCGGCGGCGTACACCGCGCCGGCCTCGACGAGCGGCCGTGCTTTGTCGGCCATGCGGTTCCAGACGGTCAACGGGTGCTCGGCGGACAGCAGATGACGGGCCATCGGGAGACCCATGGCGCCGAGTCCGAGGAATGCGATCTTCTCCATGCCCTCGAATCTAGGTTCGGCCCTGCCATGCGACAAGCGAATGTCTAGCATGGCTGCCATGCCGATCCCGCATGACCTGTACGACGTCTTCCGTAGCGTGGCGCACCACGGCTCGTTCACTGCCGCCGCGCAGGCCCTGGGCTACACGCAGTCCGCCGTCTCCCGGCAGATCCAGTCGCTGGAGGACGAGTGGGGTGCCCGGCTGTTCGACCGGCTGCCGCGCGGGGTGCGGTTGACCGAGGCGGGCCGGGTCCTGCTGCCGCACGCCGAGGCGGTCGCGGACAGGCTGCGTACGGCGCGGGCCGAACTGGACGCGCTGCGCACGCTGGACGGCGGCCGGCTGCGGATCGGGGGCTTCTCCACCGCCGACGCCTACCTGCTGCCCCGCACACTGGCGGCCTTCCGGCAGCGGCACCCGGCCGTCACGGTGACCCGGACGGAGGGGAGTTCGGCGAGGCAGCTGGCCCTGCTGGCGGCCGGGGAGCTGGACCTCGCCGTGGTGAACAGCGCCTCGGGGCAGGGCCTGGAGGGCTGCGCCCTGCACCACCTCCTGGACGAGCGGATGTACGTGGCCCTGCCGCGCGCCCACCGGCTGGCGGACCGGGAGCTGCTGCGGCTGGCCGAGCTCGCCGACGAGGAGTGGATCGCGGCCAGTGACCGGCCGGAGGAGACCCTGATGGCCACGGCCCGGGGATTCCGCCCCCGGTCCACCGTCCTGGCGGCGGACTGGATCGCCAAGCAGGGGTTCGTCGCCGCCGGGCTGGGCGTGACCCTGGTCCCCGCTCTCGCGGCTTCTTCGGCCCGCCCCGACATCGTGCTGGTCGCCCTGCACCCGCAGGACTCCCCGCGCCGGGCGGTGTACGCGGCCACTCCGCGCGGTCTGGCGCACTCCCCCGCGGTCGCGGCGTTCCTGGCGCTGCTGCGGTCGGTGGCGGAGACCGTACAGGGGTGAGAACCGTACAGGGGTGAGAACCGTACAGGGGTGAGGACCGTACAGGGGTGAGAGCCGCAGGCCCCGGACGGTCCGCCCGCCCGTCTCCCCGCTCCGCATGGCATCCGGGCGCCGGTACGTCATCGGATGTCACGGGAGTGGCACAGTGCGGTGTCCGCGGGAACTCCTGCCCGGTGCGGCGCCGTGTCCGTCCGTGTGCGGTCCGGTGTGGGACCGATCGTGAGCCTCGGGAGGTTCCCCATGCAGTACGCAGCAGGTGTCCGGCGGACCGTGGTCGCACTCGTGGCGGCCGCCGCGGCCACCGCCCTCGTGACGGGCTGCACGCCCTCCGGCGAGGACGGCGCCGCCGGCGGGCCCTCGCAGTCCGCGCAGTCACCCGCCCCCGGGGCCGCGGCCAACGGTGGCGGCAGCAGCAGCGGCTCCGGGAGCTCCGGCGGCACGGGGAAGGAGGCGAAGCCCTCCGCTCCGGCCTCGCCCTCCGCTCCCGGCGGCGCGGCGAAGCCGTGCACCGTCAAGGAGGTCAAGGTCACCGAGGCCCGCCAGGCCGCCGTCCGGCCTCCGGGCACGGGAACCGGCGCGGCCGTCATCGCCGTCACCAACACCTCGAAGAGCGCCTGCACGCTCCAGGGCTTCCCCACGGTGGCCGGCGCCGGCAACGGGTCGCCCGACAAGAACGTCCCGCTCGCCACCAGCCACAGCGGGTCGGTGGCCGCGGTGGTCCTGGCCCCCGGCGCCCGTGCCTGGACCAAGCTCACCTTCGTCAACGTGCAGGGCGAGGCGGACGGCTACTGCGTGTCCGGGGCCACGCCGGCCACGTTCCCCACGCTCGTCGTCGGGGTGCCGGCTGCCGGAGCGCACCAGATCGCCCTCGATGACGGTGTCTTCGCCTTCTGCGACAACAAGGTGACCGTCACCGCCTACACGGCCACGAAGCCTTCCTGACGAGCCCCGTGCCCGTCGCCGGGTTCACGCGGGCTCGGGGGCGGGGAGCTCGCGGACCCGGGCGATGGAGTGTCCGTTCGGCCGAGCCGGTGTCCTTGTTCAGCGGGCCGTCCCGACACGCCGATCAGGCCAGGGGTGGGGCCGCGTCCTCGCCGAGGAGGGCGCGGCCGAGGTCGCCGGCCACGTAGTGGACCTCGCGGCCGTACCGGTGTCCGGTGACGAGGCCGGCGTCCCGGAGCACTGCGAGGTGCTGCGAGACCGCCCCGAGGCTGAGCCCCGTGCGTGCGGCCAGCTGCGTGGTGGTGGCCGGGGCGGCGACCTCCGCGAGGAGGCCCGCCCGGCTGCGGCCGAGCAGCCGGGTCAGACCGTCGCCGGGACCGTTACCGCGCTCCCACAGCGTGCCGATCCCCCGCGCGGGGTAGACCACGCACGGCGGCACCGGGTCCCGGCCGGCCACCAGTCGGCAGCGGTCCGCGAAGGCGCTGGGCACCAGGGTCACCCCGGTACCGCCCAGGGCCAGTTCACCCGCCGGCAGGTCGGCCGAGACGAGCCGGTTCCCGGTCCAGGCGAGAGCGGGGTGCAGCCGGGCGAAGACCTCCCCGATGCCGTCCTCGGCCAACTGCCGGGTCCGGTACGCGATGTCCGCCTCCAGTACGGCCCGGATGCGCGGCCAGTGCGGCCGCACCGCAGTCCGCCACCAACCCAGCACGGCCCCGGCCGCCCCACCGGCGGCCACCGGCTCCGCCAGGGCGGACAGTTCCTCCTCGATCTCGGCCAGCGGGCAGCGCGGCGGCGGTACGGCCGCCAGGTCCAGGCCGATGCCGAAGCCCGGCGCGGGCGGTGGCCCGCCGGCCGCCAGGGCCTGCTTGATCCACGGCAGGTGCACGGCGTGCCGGCCCGGATCGGCCACCGCCCGCAGTGCGGCAACGGTCTCCCACAGCGGTGAGACGGCGAACCGCAGGTTCGCCATGTCGTCCACCCCGAAGCGCATCGCGCCCACAGCCCCGTCCGCCCCTCTCCACGGGCTCGCACCGCACGGCACGACCTTTTCACCCAGACTAAAACAATGGCCTGCCGCCCCGGCGGCTGGTGATCTCACGGGTCATGACGCTCTCTCACGCCCGTCCCTCTGCCGGGACGGCGCACGCCACCCCTGCCCCGGCCGCCGACTTCCGCCGTCTGTGGGCCGCCGACGCCGTGAGCCAGGCCGGTACTGCGGTGACCCTGCCGGCCCTTCCCCTCGTCGCCATCGGCACCCTGCACGCCTCCCCCTTCCAGGCCGGCCTGCTCCTGAGCTGCGAGTACCTCGCCTTCCTCCTCGTCGGGCTGCCCGCCGGCGCCTGGGTGGACCGCTCGCGCCGCCGCCGGGTGATGATCGCGGGCGACCTCGGGCGGGCGGCGCTGCTCGCCTCCGTCCCGGTGACGGCGCTGCTCGGCGTCCTGACGCTGCCGCAGTTGTACGCGGTCGCCTTCGGCCTCTCCTTCTGCACCGTGTTCTTCGACGTGGCCGCCCAGAGCGCGCTGCCCCGGCTCGTCGGAGGCGAGCAGCTGGTGGCGGCGAACATCCGGCTGGAATCCACCCGCACCGTCGTCCAGGCCGCCGGCCCCGGCGCGGGCGGAGTGCTGCTCGCCGTGGTGGCGGCGCCCTTCGCCCTCGCGTTCGACGCGCTCAGCTACGTGGCCTCCGCCCTGCTGCTCTCACGTATCCGCGGCGCGGACACCGCCCCCGGTCAGGCCTCCGACACCGCGTCCGAGCCGGCCGCGGCGGGTCTGCGTGCGGAGATCACGGCCGGCCTGCGCTTCGTCTTCGGGCACCGGCTGCTCCGCGCCGTCACCCTCGCCTCCGCGATCTCGAACCTGTGCGGCACGGTCGGCGCGGCCGTGCTGATGGTGCTGCTCGCCGGTGAGCTGGGACTGTCGCCGCTGTGGTGCGGCCTGGTGTTCACGGCCGAGGCGCTCGGCGGGCTGCTCGGCGGGCTGCTGACCGCGCGCGTGGCCGCCCGGCTCGGCGAGGGCCCGGCGATGTGCGGGTCCGTCCTGCTCAGCGGGGTGCTGTGGCTGGCGGCCGTGCCGTGCTTCCAGGCCGACTGGCGGTTCGCGGCGGCCATGGCGCTCCAGGGGCTCGGCTGGGCCGCGTTCATGCCCTTTAAGATCAGTGCGGTGGCGCTCCGGCAGCGGCTGTGTCCGCCCGAGCTGCTGGGGCGGGTCACGGCGACGGTCCGCTTCGTGGTGTGGGGCACCATGCCGGTGGGCGCCCTCGTCGGCGGTCTGCTCGGCGAGCGCCTCGGCACCCGGTCGGCCCTGTGGACCGGTGCGGTGGCCGAGCTGTGCGCCGTACTCCCCCTGCTGCTGTCCCCACTGCGCCGGGCCCGCGCCCTCGCGGCCTGACGCCCCGGCCCCCGGGCCGCCCCGGGACGGAGCTCACGCGGATGTTCCACGGCCGGGCCATGCGAGGTCGTCGACGGCGAGGAACGGTTCGGCAGCCACGGTGGCGGGGGTGGCCCCGGTGAACGCCATGACGTCCCGGTGCAGGTGGGACTGGTCGGCGTAGCCGGTGTCGGCGGCGACGCGGGCCGCGCCGTCACCCGCGACCAGGCGGTGGGCGGCGTGATCGAAGCGGACCAGCTTCACGGCCCGCTTGGGCGGCAGTCCGAGCTGCAACCGGAACCGCGACCACAGCCGCTTGCGGCTCCACCCGACCTCGGCCGCGAGTCCGTCGACCCGGGCCAGGCCACGGCTGACGACGATCCGGTGCCAGGCCCAGGCCACCTCCGGGTCCACCGCCGGCCCGGCCCCGTACCGGCGGGCGAGCAGCGCGTCCGTCAGCGCGAAGCGGTCCTGCCACGAGGGGGTATCGGCGAGTTGCCCGCAGATCCGTGACGCCTCCCGGCCCCACAGGTCGCCGAGGGGTACGACGGCGCCGTCGAGATCGGCGGGTGAGGCGCCCAGAACGGCGCGTGCGATCACCGGGGACAGGCGTACCTGCACGCACTCGACGTTCTCTCCCCGCGCCCGGACCGCGCCGCCGGACCCGAGGCCGGGTCCGGCGGCCATGCTTCCCCGCTGCTGCCGCCCTGCGGCCCAGTCGAGGACGGGGGAACCTTCGCCGAACTCCAACAGCAGCGTCACGGCAGGGTGCGGGACGATCCGGAGCGCGTCCAGGTCGGGGACGCGGAAGCCGGCCATGGTGACACCGGTCACGGCGCTGGGCCGCCGCGGGCACGCGACGTCCCACGGGGCGCCACCGTGCGCGAACGTCTGCATCGCCCCATGATGCTCCGTGAGCCGGCCGGCGCGGGAACATTCGTCCAATCCCCCGGTGCGTACCGGCGGAGACAGTGGGCCCATGACTGTTTCCGACGGCGACATCCACATGTGCGAGGACGGCCCCCGCGAGGCCCCCGCACTCCTGCTCATCCACGGATCCGCATCCTCGACCCGCTCGTGGAGGGCGATGGTTCCGCTGCTGACCGGATCCCACCGCGTCATCCGGATCGACCTGCTCGGCCACGGCCGGTCGGCCAAACCGGCCGACCGCAGCTACGCGGTCCCGGACCAGGCACGCCGGGCCGGAATGGCACTGGACCGGCTCGGCGTCGCACACTCCGTGGTGGTCGGGCATTCCAGCGGCGGCGCGGTCGCCACCGCCCTCGCCGAAGAGCGGCCCGGCCTGGTGAGCGCCCTCGCGCTCATCAACACCGGCCCCGGCCTGGACGCCTTCATCGCATCGGAGTCCGCCGCAACCGGCCCGTCGCAGTGGCCGCCGACCAAAGAACAGCTCCGCATGTTCGCGAGCACCGCGGTCAGCCGCCCGGGCTACCGGATCCCGGAAGAACTCCTGGACGACGTACGCCGTATGACCCACCACACGTACACCGCGACGATGCAGGCCATCCGCTCCTACCTGGAGCAGCGGACGCTGCCGGATCGGCTGGCGGTCCTCGGCAAGCCGCTGCTGGTGCTCTTCGGCGAGGACGACCGCCGGTGGCGGTCCTCATCCGCCTCCGACTACCGCGCCGTTCCGGGCGCGGAGGTCGAGCTGCTGCCCGGTCTCGGGCACTCGCCCCTGCTCGAGGACCCGCCGCGGACCGCCACCCGCCTGCTGGCCTTCACCACGACCCACTCCGTACGGGTGGACTGAACGAAAGGAGGAGCTCGCCATGCGGATCCTGGTCTCCGGCGCCGGCATCGCCGGTCCGGTCCTGGCCTACTGGCTCACCCGGCACGGCTTCGGCGTCACCGTCGTCGAGCGCGCGCCGGCTCTGCGCAGGACCGGCGGTCACGCCGTCGACCTGTTCCGGCCCGCGATGGACATCTCGGAGAAGATGGGGGTGCTCCCCCGCATCGAGGAGCGGGCCACCGGCACGACCCGGATGGCCGTCCACCGGGAGGGCTCACGGCGTCCCGTCCGGGTCGACCTCTCCAAGGTCTTCGCCGCCGCCTCCGAACGGCACGCCGAGATCATGCGCGACGACCTGAGCGGGATCTACCACGACGCCGCACGCGACGACGTCGAATACGTCTTCGGCGATTCGATCAGCGCGATCTCGCCCGACGGCGAGGTGCGGTTCGAGAGCGCCCCGCCGCGCCGCTTCGACCTCGTCGTCGGCGCGGACGGGCTGCACTCCCCCGTGCGCCGCCTCGTCTTCGGCGAGGAGTCCCGTTTCTCCGCCTTCATCGGGGCCTACTTCGGGGTGCTGACCCTGCCGAACCTCTCGGGCCTCGACCGCGAGCTGCGTATGCACGTCGGCGTCGGCCGCACCGCCGGCATGTACGGCGCCCGGCACCTCGGCGACGCGCGGGCGTTGTTCCTGTTCCGCAGCGAGCGGGAGCTCGACTGCCACCACCGCGACGTGCCCCGCCAGAAGGAGCTGCTGCGCGGTGCGTTCGCCGGTATGCACGCCGACGTGGACCGCTGGCTGGACGAGCTCGACCGCACCCCGGCGTTCTACTTCGACTCGGTCACCCAGCTCCGGATGGACACCTGGTCACGGGGAAGGGTGACGCTCGTCGGCGACGCCGGCTACTGCCCCGGTCCGGCCGTCGGCGGCAGCACCAGCCTGGCCGTCGTCGGCGCGTACGTCCTCGCCGGGGAGCTGGCGCGGGCGGGCGGCGACCACGGGCGGGCCTTCCCCGCCTACGAGCGGGCCATGGCGGAGCACGTGCACGGCAGCCGCGCGGTCGCGCTGAGCGCGGCGAAGACCCTGATCCCCACCTCCCGCCTCGGGGTGTGGGGACTGGCGCAGGGCGCCCGCCTGATCTCCGCCCTGCCGGCGGGCCCCGGCCGCGCTTTCGTCCGCCTCACCACCAGGAGCGCACGCCTGCACGACTCCGTGACCGTCGACGACTACATGCCGCAGTAGCCCGCCGACCGCGTCGATCGCACGCGGCGGCGTTCAGCGCGGGACGACCCAGTCCGGTACCCAGGTCCCGGGGGCGCCGTGGCCGGCCGCCGCGGTGGCGAGGTGGGCGCGGAGGATGGCCAGCGCGGGGTGGGGGTTGTCGCGGTGCCACAGGAGCGAGTGCGGGTAGACGGGCATCGGGTCGGTCACCGGGATCCGGCGCAGGCCGTGGCCGGCGGGCCAGACGCTGGGGGCACCTCCCAGCGGTAGCTGGGGGAGCGTGTGCTCGCCCATGAAGGTGGCCAGGGCCGGGGTGTCGGCGATGGTGTCGAGGAGGGCGTCGGAGCCGAAGTTGGGGCCGGTCGCCTCGATGGTGAGGCCGAACTCGGCGACGAGGTCGTCGTAGTAGGCGGTCCACTCGGTGCCCGGGACGACGCCGGGCATCCAGATGCGGTGCCCGACGAGCTGGTCGAGGGTCACCGAGCGGGCGCTCGCCAGGGCGTGGGCGGGGCCGGTGAGCAGCTGGAGCGGCTCGTCGAGCACCCGGACGGACTCGATGTCAGGGGGCAGGGGCCGGCCGGGCGCCGCGACGGCGCGGAAGGACGCGTCGATCGCACCGGACCGGATGGCGGCGACGGCCTTCTCGATGTCGAACAGCATCAGCACGTCGAGCTCGATCTCGGGGTGCGCGCGGTGGAAGCCGCGCATCAGTGCCGAGGCCGCACCGCGTGAGGCGATGATGTCGACGCGCAGGGGACGGCGGCCGGTGCGTACGGACGCGACGGCCCGGTCGGCGACGCGCAGCAGCTCCCGGGCGTGGGGCAGGAACGCCTGCCCGTCGATGGTGAGCTCGGCGCCGCGCGGTGTACGGGTGAACAGGCGCACGCCGAGGTTGCGCTCCAGTGCGGCGATGCGCTTGGAGACGGCCTGCTGGGTGACGGCCAGCTCGGCGGCGGCCTCCTGGAACTGCCCCGCGTCGGCAGCGGCGACAAAGGTCCGGACGGTCTCGAGGTCCATGCGGACACCCTAGGGGTACAACCACTGGTTGTGGCCGGGCGGCCTCGCGGCTGTTTGATCCCGGGTCGCCCCGCTCGCTTTGATGCTTCCGATCGCTGATCGGTTGTGCGAGTGAGTGGCTGGGGGCATGGGGCATGAGGAACGGGCACCGGTTGGGGCGGCGGTTCGGGTGGCTGTGGGGAGCGTACGGAACCAGCGCGCTCGGCACATGGCTCGCCTTCGGCGCGTTCCCGTTGATCGCGATCCGGGTGCTGGACGCCGGGCCGGCGGAGGTCGCCGCCCTCTCCTCCGTGGGAGCGGCCGCGGGCGCGGCCGTCGCGGTACCGCTCGGCCCGTGGGTGGAGTTCCGCCGCAAGCGGCCGGTGCTGATCGCGATGGACCTGGTGCGGTGCGCGGCCCTGCTGACGGTCCCCGCCGCGTACGCGCTCGGCGTGCTCAACTTCGTCCAGCTCCTGCTTGTCTCGGTCGTCGTCGCGGCGGCCGACATCGCCTTCCGTGCCGCCTCCGGCGCGTACCTGAAGACGCTGCTGCCGGCGGAGGACCTGCTCGTCGCCCAGGCCCGGTTCGAGTCCACCGCCTGGACGACCACCGTCATCGGACCGCCGCTGGGCGGTGCGGCGATCGGGCTCCTCGGTCCGGTGGCCACGGTGGTGGCCGACGCGCTCAGCTACCTGCTCTCGGCCCTCGGCATCCGCGCCATGGGCGGGCACGAGCCGCGGCCCGAGCGCCGGGAGGGCCCTCGCATCCGGGCCGGGGACCTGCTCGACGGCTGGCGGTACATCCTGGCCGACCCGACGCTGCGTCCGCTGTTCTTCAACACCGCCTCGTTCAACGGCCTGGTGATGGCCGCCTCGCCGCTGCTGGCCGTCCTGATGCTCGGCCGGCTCGGGTTCGCGCCGTGGCAGTACGGGCTCGCCTTCGCCGCGCCCGCGATCGGCGGGCTGATCGGATCGCGGCTGGCCCGACCGCTCGTCACCCGCTTCGGGCAGCAGCGGATCCTCCTCGTGACCGGGGTGCTGCGCGCCGTCTGGCCCGTCGGCCTCGCCTTCGTGGGGCCGGGCACCGGCGGGCTGCTGCTGGTGATGGGCGTCGAGCTCGGGCTCATCCTCTGCTGCGGGGTCTTCAACCCCGTCCACGCCACCTACCGGCTCCAGCTCACCGCGGCCGACCGGGTCGCCCGTACGCTGTCCGCCTGGGCGGTGACGGCCAAGGCCACGACCGCGCTCCTCACCGCCGCATGGGGCGTGCTCGGCGGCCTGCTCGGCCCGCGCGCGGCCATCGGCCTGGCCGGGGTGCTCCTGCTGGCGACCCCGCTGCTGCTCCCGTGGCGTGTTCCCGCTGCGCCGCCCGTCGTGGTCAGGTCGCGGTGAGGAGGGCCACGACCTCCGCCGGGGAGAGTACGGCGCCCGCCGCGGCCTCCTCCTCGTAGCGGTCGGGGCCCAGCGCTCCGCGGGTCCGGGCCGGAAGCTCGGACACTGCCCTCTGCTCGGGGACCGAGCGGGGGTGGCCCGCACGCCAGGCGGTGGCCGCAGCGTGGGCCCGTACGGCCTGTGCGGCACGGCCGGATGCGGCCAGCAGGACGGCCGCGGTGTCGGTGAGCGAGGCCAGGACGCGTTCGGCGCAGTGCGCGGCGACGGCGGCGGCCAGGGCCGGGCCGATGGCGGCGATGCCCGCCTCCGGGCCGGCCTCGCGCCCGAGCAGTACGGCGTTGACGTTGTCGAGGCCGGCGACCAGCTGTGCGGGGGCGGCGAACCTCTCGGACGCGGCCCGGGCGCGCTCGTACTCGGCACGGGCCCGCGCGGAGTCGCCCCGGACCAGGGCGAGCATGCTCGAGAGCATTCCGGCGTAGGCCCGGACGTCGTACACCCCGCCGTAGCGGTCGACTTCGCGGGCCGCCTCCGCCAGCAGCTGCTCGGCGCCTGCGAAATCCCCCGAGCAGAAGGCGGATTCGGCCATGCGGGCCACGGTGAAGGGCGCCTCCATGTGGGCCCCGACCTCGTGGGCCAGGCGCAGGCACTCCTCGTACTCGGTGCGGGCCAGGTCGTAGCGGCCGCGGGAGAGGGCGACCTCGCCGGCGGCGCTCGCGACCTGGGCGCGGGTCCAGCGGTCGCCGACCCGGGCGGCGATCTCGTGGAGTTCGGCGAGGTCGGCGTCGACGGTGGACAGGCCGCCGGTGAGGTCGATGGCCAGGTGCGTGCGGAGCAGGAGGGCTATGCCCAGCTCCCAGCCGCCGCCGAGGCGACGGCAGTTGGCGACCGCCTCGTCGAGCCCCTCGCGCAGGGCGGGCACGTCACCGGTGAGGAGGGCGGTCATCGGCCAGAGCATGCCGGGGAAGCGGGCGGTCTCGGGGCCGCTGACCCGGAAGACCTCGCGGATTCGGCCGGTGAGGGCGAGGTTCTCGGGAGAGCGGAACTCGTCGGGCGCCTGGCCTTCGGCGAGCAGGACGACCTGGAGCATGCGGACGCGCATGAAGCGCCAGTACGCGGGAGTGCCCTCGGGGGGTTCGATGGAGAGCGTGCCCAGGATGCGGCCGGCCCATTCCGCGCCCTCCGTACGGTAGTTGCGCAGCCACCAGAACCAGCCGAGGGCGAGGGCGAGGCGCTGGGCGGTTTCGGTTGCCGCCGGCTCGGTGGCTGCGGTTTCGGTGGTGTGGAGGAGTGCGGCGCGGAGGTTGTCGAGTTCGGTCTCAATGCGGCGGATCCACGGGAGTTGGGCGGCGGAGCGCAGGAGCGGCTCGGCCTCCTCGGCGAGGGCCAGGAAGTGCTCGGCGTGGCGGGCGGCGGTGGCGAGGCGGTCGGAGGCGTGCGCGGCCGCGCGCTCGGCGGCGTACTCGTGGATGGTTTCGAGGAGGTGGTAGCGCATGCCGTCGGAGTCGGGGTCGGGACTGGCCACGACCAGGGACTTGTCGACGAGCGACCCGAGGAGGCCGGCCACGTCCAGGGTGCCGTCGGTGCAGACGGCTTCGGCGGCGGCGAGGTCGCAGCCGCCGGCGAAGACGGACAGGCGGCGAAGGACCGCCCGTTCGGGCTCGTCGAGGAGGTCCCAGGACCAGTCCACGACCGCGCGCAGGGTCTGCTGGCGGGGCAGCACGGTGCGGGCGCCGCCGGTCAGGAGGCGGAAGC
>NZ_JBEYXK010000038.1:0-62235 GCF_040645035.1 Streptomyces sp. NPDC046876
CGCAAGCCCGGCCGGATCCCCCGCCTCCTGGGCCGGGGGCCCGGCAAATCCAGCCCCGCCGGCGTTTGAGGCGCGGGGTCCGGGGCGGAGCCCCGCAAGCCCGGCCGGATCCCCCGCCTCCTGGGCCGGGGGCCCGGCAAATCCAGCCCCGCCGGCGTTTGAGGCGCGGGGTCCGGGGCGGAGCCCCGATCTTTCGGCACGAGCGGATCAGGCGGCCGGGACGGGCTCCGTCAGGCGGCCGTCCGTCATGGTCGCGGCACAGTCCATCCGCTCGAGGTGGGCCCGGTCGTGCGTGACGAGCACGGTCGCCGTACCCCGCTCCCGCGTGAGCCCGACCAGCAGGTCGAGAACGGCGGCCCCCCGCTCGTGGTCAAGGGCACTGGTGGGTTCGTCGACCAGCAGCACCGCCGGCTCGTTCATCAGGGCGCGGGCGATGTTGACCCGCTGCCGCTGCCCGCCCGAGAGCTGGTGCGGCCGCTTGTCGGCCTTGTCGGCCAGACCGACCGCGTCCAGCAGCTCCAGCGCCCGCCGGCGCAGCGCCCGCGAGGGCCTGCCCGACAGGTGCGCCATGACCTGGAGCTGCTCGGCGGCGGTCAGCGAGGCCAGCAGGTTCGGCTGCTGGAAGACGATGCCGATCTTCTCGCGGCGCAGCGCCGACTTCTCGGCGGCGCTCAGCCCCGCCGTGTCCCGGCCGGCCACGACCACCCGGCCGGAGTCCGGGGTCACCAGCGTGGCGGCGACCGCGAGCAGGCTGGACTTGCCGGAGCCGGAGGGTCCGACCACGGCCGTCAGCGTGCCCGCGGGCACCTCCAGGCGGACCCGGTCCAGGGCGGTGAGCCGGCTCTCGCCGTCCGGGTAGGTGAGCGTGACGTCGTCCACGAGCAGGGTCATCGGGCGCTCCCGAGGGCGGTCAGGGGGTCGACGGCGGTGATCCGCCGGATGGACAGGGCCGCACCAAGCGCGCCGAGCACGATCATGATGGCGGCGGGTGCGAGGACGGTGGCGGTCTCCAGGACGAACGGCACGTCGCCGCCGCTGATGAGCGCGCCGATCCCGGCGGCGAGCGCGGTGCCGGCCCCGGTGCCGATGGCCAGCATCACCACGGCCTGGCCGAGGGCGTCCCGCAGCAGGTACGGGGTGGAGGCGCCCAGGGCCTTCAGGACGGCGATGTCACCGCTGCGCTGGATCGTCCAGACGGTGAAGAAGGCCCCTATGACCAGGGCGGAGATGGCGAAGAGGAAGCCGCGCATCAGCTGGAGCGAGCCGTTCTCGGCCTGGTAGGACCCTATGGCGCCGAGTGCTTCGTCGACGGTCTGCGCACGGGTGCCGGCGGCCCGGTCCCCGGCGGCGAGGTCGGCGCCGCCGCCCGGCGCGTCGAGGGCGATGACGGTGGCCACGGTGTCGAGGGAGGTGCCGGGGTTGCCGATGCGCTGCCAGTCGGCCAGGTCCGCCCAGACGACGGGGGTGTGGCTGTAGGCGGCGGTGCCCGAGACCGCGGCGACGGTCAGGTCGAGCGGGCCGATCTTCAGCCGGGAGCCGGCGGTGAGGCCGCCGAGCTCCTTCGCGGCCTTCTCGGAGAGGACCACCCGGCCCTGCGCGGGGCCGCCGCCCGCCTTCGGGGCGAGCGGTCCGGCCGGGTCGGTGCCGAAGACCGACACGGCGGCGGTGCGCTCGCCCGCGGCGGCGTTGGTGGTCCGGATGCCGAGCGGCTGCGCCGACCGTACGCCGGGCTGAGCCCGCCAGGCCTGCCAGGCCTTCTCGGGCAGCTGGGAGTTGGTGAAGGACACCTTCTGCTCCCCGCCGGGCTCGGCGAAGGCCAGGTGGGTGGCGGGCAGGCCGGTGACGGCCGAGGTGTTCTCCCGGGCCAGGCCGGCGGTGAGCCCGGACAGCAGGCCGACCAGCAGCGTGATCAGCAGGACGACCGAGCCCATGAGCGCGAAGCGGCCCTTCGCGAACCGTAGATCTCTCCATGCGACGAACATGTCCCCCACCTTGGTCGTCCCGGTGCGCCCGGGGCATCGCGCCACGGGAGCGTTCCTGGTATCGAAGGACGCATCCCGACATCAAACTTTCGATTGACCGGGCCGGGTCGGGGCCCGCTTAGGCTGGTCGGGCCATGACCGCGTCACCCTCGCCCTCCCGCACCGCTTCGGCCGCTTCCCGCCCGCTCACACCCGTCACCCGCGTCCTGCGGCTGTGCCTGCACGCCCTGCTGCTCGCGCTGCTCGCGCTCGCCGCGGGCCGGGCCGTCAGCCGTTCCGACCCCGGGGCGGGGGCCGTCGTGGCCGTCTGCGCCGCGCTCGCCGCCGTGTACGCGGCCGGGGTGCGCTCCCCCGCCGTCGGCCGCTCGCCGGCGGCCGCCGGGGGCTGGCTCGCGGCACTCGGCGCGGTCTGGGCGGGGCTGCTCGTGCTGTCCCCCGACGGGCTGTGGCTGGCCTTCCCGCTGTACTTCCTCGAACTGCACCTGCTGCGGCTGCGCTGGGGGCTGGCGGCCGTGGCGGTGACCGCCTGCGCGGCCATCGGCTCGTTCCTCGCGCACAGCGGCACGGTGAGCCCGGGCGCCTTCCTCGGGCCGCTGCTGGGCGCCGCGGTGGCCGTCGCGACGGTGCTCGGCTATCAGGCCCTGTACCGGGAGAGCGAACGCCGCCGCGAGCTGATCGAGGAGCTCATCGCCACGCGGGCCGAGCTCGCCGCGGCCGAGCGGGCCGCCGGGACCACGGCCGAGCGGGAGCGGCTGGCCCGCGAGATCCACGACACGCTGGCCCAGGGGCTCTCCTCGATCCAGCTGCTGCTGCGGGCCGCCGAGCGGGCACTGCCCGAGGGGGACCCGGAGCTGGCCCCGGCCCTGGAGCACATCGGCCGGGCCCGGGAGGCCGCGCAGGACAACCTGGCCGAGGCGCGCCGGTTCGTACGGGCTCTGACACCGCCGGACCTGGACCGCGGCTCGCTGGCCGCCGCGCTGGAGCGGCTGTGCGCGGGGGTGCCGCAGGCCCGGTTCTCGCTGAGCGGGACGCCGCGGGAGCTGCCCACCCCGTACGAGGTGGCCTTGCTGCGGATCGCGCAGTCGGCGCTGGCCAATGTGGTGCGGCACGCGGGCGCCGGGCGCGCCGGGATCACCCTGACGTTCATGGACGCCTCGGTGACGCTGGACATCGTGGACGACGGGGCGGGCTTCGATCCGGCCCGCGCCCCCTCCGGGGACGGCGGCTTCGGGCTGCCGGCGATGCGGGCGCGGGCGGAGTCGCTGGGCGGGCTGTTCACGGTGGAGTCCGCGCCGGGGCAGGGCACGGCGGTGGCCGTCACGCTGCCCACGGACACCCGCGCGGGCACCGTGACCCGGACGGCCACGGACACGGACACGGACACGGACACGGAAACCGACACGGACACGGATGCGGAGGCTTCCCGATGACGATCCGGCTGCTGCTGGCCGACGACCACCCGGTGGTGCGGGCCGGGCTGCGCGCGGTGCTGGACACGGAGCCGGACTTCACGGTGGTCGCGGAGGCGGCGACCGCCGAGCGGGCCGTCGAGCTGGCCGCGGCCGAGCCGGTGGACGTGGTGCTGATGGACCTGCAGTTCGGCCCGGGCATGCACGGCTCGGCGGCGACGGCGGCGATCACGGCCCGGCCGGGGGCCCCGCGGGTGCTGGTGCTCACGACGTACGACACGGACGCGGACATCCTGGCGGCGGTCGAGGCGGGCGCTTCGGGCTATCTGCTGAAGGACGCTCCGCCGGAGGAGCTGGCGGCGGCGGTGCGCACGGCGGCCGCCGGCCAGTCGGCGCTGGCCCCGGCGGTGGCCCTGCGCCTGATGGACCGGATGCGCACGCCCGCGGAGGCGCTGACCAAGCGGGAGCTGGAGGTGCTCCAGCTGGTCGCGGACGGCCTGTCGAACCAGCAGATCTCCAAGCGGCTGTTCCTCAGCCAGGCCACGGTCAAGTCGCACCTGGTCCACGTGTACGCGAAGCTCGGCGTGGACTCCCGTACGGCGGCGGTGGCCGCGGCCGCCACCCGCCGCCTCATCCGCACCCCGTAACCGCCCCGGCGGACTGCCGGGGCGGCGGTCAGGCCACCCAGTGGGGGCGGTCGACCGACGGGGCCAGGGGCACGCCGTCGTGGAAGGCCGCGGCGAGGCGGCGCACGGCCTCCTCCAGGCGGTCCTCGGGCAGGGTGTACGGGATCCGGATGCGGTGCTCGAAGGTCCCGGGGTCCACGCCGAAGCGGGCTCCGCGGCCGATGTGCACCCCGTCGGCGGCGGCCCGCTCGGCCAGCGCCGAGCTCACCGGCTCGCCCAGGTCCACCCACAGGGACAGCCCGCCCGGCGGCACCCGCCAGGACCACTCCGGGGTGTGCTCCTCCAGCGCCCGCACCAGCACCTCGCGACGGCTGCGCAGTTCGGCCAGGCGGGGCTGCAGGGAGCGCTCCATGTCCTCCAGCAGGGGCAGCGCGACGAGCTGGTCCAGTACCGAGCCGGTCATGTCGGCGGCGACCCGCACCGCGGCCAGCTCGGTGATCACCTTCTCGGCGGCCCGGACCCAGCCCACGCGCAGTCCGCCCCAGTGGGTCTTGCTGAGCGAGCCGATCACCACCACGTGGTCCGCCTCGCCGCGCGGCGCGAGCGAGGGCAGCGGCGCGGGCGCCGGCACGTCGAGGGCGATGTCGGCGATGGTCTCGTCCACGACCAGCCAGGTCCCGGTGCGGCGGGTCGCCGCCAGCAGCCGAAGCCGCTGCTCGCGGGGCATCAGTGCGCCGGTCGGATTGTGGAAGTCCGGGATCACGTACGCCAGCTTCGGCACGGTCTGGCGCAGGGTGGACTCGGCGATCTCCATGTCCCAGCCGGCGTCGGAGACGGCGATCGAGCCGGTGCGCAGCCGGGCCTGGCGCAGTGCGTCGAGGGCGTTGGCGTACGTGGGGTTCTCGGTCACCACCCGGTCGCCGGGCCGGCACAGCAGGTTCACGACCAGCGCGAAGGCCTGCTGGGCGCCGGCCGTGACCAGGATCTGCCCGGGGTGGGTCGCCAGGCCGCGCCGGGTGAAGCGGTCGGCGATGGCGGTGCGCAGGTCGGGCAGGCCGAAGGGGTGGTAGCCGGGGTTGCGGGCGAAGCGGGGCAGCTGGAGCGCGGCCCAGGAGAGGGCCTCGGCGAGGTTGTCGACGGGCGCGCCCATGGCGGCGATGGCGAGGTCGAGGCCGTCCTCGCCGTCGGGGCGGTAGCCGCCGGTGCCGCCCAGGAGGTGGGCGCCGACCGGGGCGTGCCCCTCCGGCAGCTCGGTCCAGGTGCCGGAGCCGCGCCGGCTGCGGACGTAGCCGCTCTCGCGCAGCAGGTCGTAGGCCCCGGTGACGGTGGCCCGGCTGGCGCCGAGCGCCTCGGCCAGGTCCCGTTCGGCGGGCAGCCGTACGTGCAGGGCGACGCGGCCGTCGAGGAGCAGGGTGCGCAGGGCGTCGGCGAGGGAGCGGTAGCCGGGGCGCGCGAGCACCTCGGGGGGCAGGAGTGCCGCGAGCTGGCGGCTGCCGATCGTTCTGTCCGCCGTCTGGACGACTCGCCCGTTTGCCATGCCAACCTCCCCTGATTGGCTCTGCCGTCCAGGCCAATCGGTGACCAGACTCGCGGTATTGGCTCCCGATTGGCAAGGAGATCCGCCATGCAGAACCTGCTGACCGACCGCGACGAGCGTGCGCTGGCGGCCGCCGCCGAGAACCGCATCTGCGAACCGCTGCGGCTGGGTGCGGCGCCCGCCGCCGTACGGCGCGCGCTGCGCCGGATCCTGGTACGCCGGCCACCGGCGCCGGCCGAGGCGCGAGAATCGCTGTCATGTCAGCCGACTCACTCAACTCAGCGAACTCAGCGAACCCGACCAGCGTCCCCGTGATCGCGGGTCTGCTGCTGGCGGCCGGCGGCGGGCGCCGGCTCGGCGGCCGCCCCAAGGCCCTGCTCCCCTACCGCGGCCGCCCGCTGGTGGAGAACGCGGTGCGGGTGCTGCGGGAGGCGGGCTGCGGCCCGGTGCACGTGGTGCTCGGCGCCTCGGCGGCCGAGGTCCGCGAGCGGGCGGACCTGGGCGGCTGCGTGGTCGTGGACAACCCGGACTGGGCCGAGGGCATGGGCTCGTCGCTGCGCGTCGGCCTCGCCTCCCTGGCCGGTACGGGCGCCGGCGCGGCCCTGGTGTCGCTGGTGGACCAGCCGGGCATCGGGCCCGCGGCGGTGGCCCGGGTCCGGGAGGCGTACCGCTCGCCGTCCAGCCTGGTGGCGGCGGCGTACGGCGGGGAGCGCGGCCATCCGGTGCTCTTCGGGTCGGACCGGTGGGCCGACATCGCGGCGACGGCCACCGGTGACAAGGGCGCGCGGGTGCACCTGACAGCGCACGCGGCGGAGCTCACGCTGGTGGAGTGCGGGGACGTCGCGGAGGCCTACGACATCGACACCCCGCCCGACCTGGCACGACTTGCGTGAGTCCGGCTCGGGGTAGGCCTGAGCAGGGCGTGACGGTGGTGGCACTGAGGGCCACAAGGGACCGGAGTCTGTCGACTCAGAGAATCTCGATATCAACAAACCATTGAACTTCCACCATAAGGAAATTACTATCCACTGGTCAGAAGCGCCCTGAACCCCCAGACGGCGCCCGCGACCGTATCCCGGAACTCTCCACACCCGACGGCACTGCGTGCCGTCCCGCGCGAGCATTCCCCCGCGGCCGCCAGGCACCGCCGCTGAAGGAGTGACAGATATGTCCGCACCAGCGCCGTCATCGCTGGCCATCGTCGACGCCGAGCCCCTCCCCCGCCAGGACGAGGTCCTGACCGAGGCCGCCCTCGCCTTCGTGGCCGAGCTCCACCGGCGGTTCACGCCCCGCCGTGACGAGCTCCTCGCCCGCCGCGCCGAGCGCCGCGCCAAGATCGCCCGCACCTCGCACCTCGACTTCCTCCCGGACACCGCACAGGTCCGCGAGGGCGAGTGGCAGGTCGCGCCGGCCCCGGCCGCCCTGAACGACCGCCGTGTGGAGATCACCGGTCCGACGGACCGCAAGATGACCATCAACGCCCTGAACTCGGGCGCCAGGGTCTGGCTCGCCGACTTCGAGGACGCCTCGGCGCCCACCTGGGAGAACGTGGTCCTCGGCCAGCTCAACCTGATCGACGCCTACGAGCGCCGCATCGACTTCACCGACGCGCGCACGGGCAAGTCGTACGCCCTCAAGCCCGCCGAGCAGCTGGCGACCGTCGTGATGCGGCCGCGCGGCTGGCACCTGGAGGAGCGGCACGTCCGGGTCGACGGCCGGTCGGTGCCGGGTGCGCTGGTGGACTTCGGCCTGTACTTCTTCCACAACGCGCAGCGCCTGATCGACCTGGGGAAGGGCCCGTACTTCTACCTGCCGAAGACGGAGTCGCACCTCGAGGCGCGCCTGTGGAACGAGATCTTCGTCTTCGCCCAGGACTACGTCGGCATCCCGCAGGGCACCGTCCGCGCCACCGTCCTCATCGAGACCATCACGGCCGCGTACGAGATGGAGGAGATCCTCTACGAACTGCGCGACCACGCCGCGGGCCTGAACGCCGGCCGCTGGGACTACCTGTTCTCGATCGTGAAGAACTTCCGCGACGGCGGCGAGAAGTTCGTCCTGCCGGACCGCAACGCGGTCACCATGACCGCCCCGTTCATGCGGGCGTACACCGAGCTCCTGGTCCGCACCTGCCACAAGCGCGGCGCGCACGCCATCGGCGGCATGGCGGCCTTCATCCCGTCCCGCAAGGACGCCGAGGCCAACCGCGTTGCGTTCGAGAAGGTCAAGGCCGACAAGGACCGCGAGGCGAACGACGGCTTCGACGGCTCCTGGGTCGCCCACCCCGACCTGGTCCCGATCGCGATGGCCTCCTTCGACGCGGTGCTCGGCGAGAAGCCGAACCAGAAGGACCGCCTGCGCGAGGACGTCTCGGTGGCCCCGGGCGAGCTCATCGCCATCGACTCCCTGGACGCCAAGCCCACGTACGAGGGCCTGCGCAACGCCGTCCAGGTCGGCATCCGCTACATCGAGGCCTGGCTGCGGGGCCTGGGCGCCGTGGGCATCTTCGGCCTGATGGAGGACGCGGCCACCGCCGAGATCTCCCGCTCGCAGATCTGGCAGTGGATCAACGCCGGCGTCGTCTTCGAGAACGGCGAGACGGCCACCGCCGAGCTGACCCGCACCATCGCCGCCGAGGAACTGGCCGCCATCCGCGCCGAGCTCGGCGACGAGGCCTACGCGGCCGGCAAGTGGCAGCAGGCCCACGACCTGTTCCTGCAGGTCTCCCTGGACGCCGACTACGCGGACTTCCTCACCCTCCCCGCGTACGAGCGCCTCGTCGGCTGATCGCACAGCAGCCGAACGCACCGACTCCGCCCCCGGCCCCCGCGGTCCGGGGGCGGAGCCGTGTGAGGGCGAGCCGGTCGAGGAGTGAGGTCAGGCGAGTTCGAGGAGTCCGCCGAGGGTCAGGACGAGGCCCCCGAAGGCCATTGCTGTGGCCAGGAAGCGGTAGACCCCGGCGGACACGACGAGCGGGGCTGGTCCGAGATCGCCTCGGGCGTGCATGGCCCTTTGGCTGTTGTCGGCCGCCCGGCGTGCGAGCGCCTGCGCGCTGCCGCGGATGTTCAGTGCGACGCTGCCTCCGGCGACGATGCAGATCGGGCCGGCTGTCAGCAGTACTGCGGCGAGGCTCATGAAGGACTCCTTGGTGTGGTGGAGCCGGCAAGCGGTCCATTTGGAAGTCGGGTTGGCGTTGGGGGGGACGGTTCGGCCGGGCCGCGCCGGCCGAACCGTCGTTTGGTCAGCCGATGGTGAGGAAGGTGTTCCAGCCGTCTTCGTCCCGGCCGCTCGCGCCGCCGATCGCCGTTCGCGAGCCGAGGAAGAGGAACTGGCTCGCGTCGGTGCCGGTGGCCCAACTGGATTACGCAAAGTTCAAGGACCTCTTCGGCAACGAGTGGGCCACTCGGCTGAAGATCAAGCAGTACCCGGAGTGCTTCCTCGACACGCCGAGCCTTGCCGAGTGCTCCGTCGGTACGGACATCCCCAGCACCAACGACCCGGTGACCAAGACGGTCCGAGCGACCGTCGACCCGGCCTCCATGCCCGTTCAGGGCCTGCGCACGATGGCCCTGAGCAGTGGCAGCACCGGTGGCGGAGCGACCGTGCTCGCCGCCACCGACGGGGGCGCCGGCGCAGGCGGCACCTACAAGGCCACCCCCCTCTCCCCGTCCGGAACCTGGAGCGCGGGCGGCAGCAGCGGCGGGTTCTCGTGGACCTACCCGCTCACCGTGCCGGCGCCTCCTGCCGGGCCGTCACCGAAGATCGCTTTCTCGTACTCCTCTCAGGCGGTGGACGGCAAGACGTCCGTCGCCAACGGCCAGGCGTCCTGGATCGGTGACGGCTGGGACTACAACCCCGGCTTCATCGAGCGGCGCTACCGCTCCTGCGCCGACGACCGCAGCACAGCGCAGGGCGCTCCCAACAACGACAACGCCACGGACAAGAAGAAGTCGGACCTCTGCTGGGCCGGCGACAACGTGGTGATGTCCTTCGGCGGATCGACCACCGAACTGGTGCACGACGGCAAGACGGGGCAGTGGATTCCCGCCTCCGACGACGGCTCCAAGATCGAACTGAAGGCCGACGCGAACAAGCCGAACGGCACGAAGGACGGCGACTACTGGATCCTGACGACCCGTGACGGCACGCGGTACCACTTCGGTCTGCACAACGTCGGCACCCATGCCCTCGGCGACTCCGCCACGACAGCCGTCACCAACTCCGTGTTCACCGTGCCGGTCTTCGGCAACCACCCCGGAGAGCCCTGCCACCAGGCGAGCTTCGCCGACTCCTCCTGCAACCAGGCCTGGCGCTGGAACCTCGACTACGTCGAGGACATCCACGGCAACGCCATGATCATCGACTGGGCCGGCGAAGAGAACCGCTACGCCAAGAACCAGAAGTTCAAGGACAAGTCCGGCACCTACATCCGCGGCGGCTACCCCGTCCAGATCTCGTACGGCCTGCGCGCGGACAACCTGGCGGCAGCCCCGGCCGCCCGGGTCGACTTCAAGGTCGACGAGCGCTGCCTGGAGGGCAAGTGCGACGACACGGCCTTCCAGTCCAAGAACTACGGCGACAAGCAGGCGTGGTGGGACACCCCCGCCACGTTGTTCTGCAAGAAGGACGCGGAGAGCTGCTACATCGGCTCCCCCACCTTCTGGTCCCGTAAGCGCCTCACCGCCGTCACCACGCTCGCACAGCGCACCGAGGGCTCCACGGCCCTGACCAAGGTCGACCAGTGGTCGCTGGCCCAGACGTTCCCCAAGCAGCGCACCGACTCACATCCCCCGCTCTGGCTGGACTCCATCACCCGAACGGGGTTCGGAGCCAAGTCCGGCCAGACGGGCGTGAGCCTCCCGCCGGTGACGTTCATCGCCAACGCCGTCGACATGCCCAACCGCGTCGCCGCCGGCGTCGACGAGAAGACGCCGGAGTTCGACCGGCTGCGTGTGCAGACCATCCGCACCGAGACCGGCGGTGAGATCTCGGTCGACTACTCCGCCCCTTGCAAGGTGGGCGACCCCCACCCGGCACCGGAGAAGAACAACACGCTCTGCTTCCCCGTCCACTGGTCCCCGGACAGCGAACTGGAGAAGCCGCCACTTGCCTGGTTCAACAAGTACCTGGTCAACAAGGTCACCGAACGGGACCGCGTCGCCCGCCAGTCCGATGCAGTTACCACCTATAACTACGAGGGCGACCCTGCCTGGGCCAAGGAAGACGACGAGTTCACCAAGCCCGAGCTGCGCACCTACAGCCAGTGGCGCGGCTACGCCAGCGTGACGACGACGAAGGGCACTGCGGCCGAAGCGTCCGGCCCCGAGGCGGCCGAGCAGTCCCAGAGCCGTACCCGCTACTTCCGCGGCATGTCCAAGGACGCCGGCCGCGAAGAGATCAAGGTCAAGGACTCCACCGGCACCGAAGACCTCGGCGAGGACCTGCCCCAGTACCAGGGCCGCGCCTTCGAAACCGTCACCTACCAGAAGGCCGGCGGCAGCATCGCCTCCCGCTCCCTGACCTGGCCCTGGAGCCAGGAAACCGCTTCTCGCGACCGCACCGGTACGACCGCCCTCAAGGCCTACCGCTCCGGCAGCGCACGCAGCGACGCGCTCCAGACCACCAGCAAAGGCACCCGGACGGTGCGTACGCTCTACTTCCACGAGCCGCAGCAGGGCGAGCCCGACTACGGCCTGATCAACAAGGTCCAGACCGAGGCCATCGAACCAGGCACTGGCGGCAGCGGCCCGAAGACCGTCAGCCAGACCTGCGCGACCACGACCTACGTTCACAACCCCGCCAACAACCTGATCGGCCTGCCGCAGCAGATCCGCACCACGGCCGGGGACTGCGCGCAGGCGGGCACCGGCGCGCTGATCTCCACCTCCCGTACCTCCTACGACGCCCTCGACGCTTTCGGAACCGCCCCCACCAAGGGGCTCGTCCGACAGGTCGACACCAATGACGAGGCCGGCACCGGCTGGATCACCACCGCACGCACCGAGTACGACGTGCTCGGCCGCTCGGTCAAGGTCCTCGACGCCGCCGGCAACGCCGTTGCGACGACCTACACCCCGGCCACCGGCCCGGTCTACTCCGTGACCAGCACCAACGCGCTCGGCCACATGAACACGACCAAGTTCGACCCCGGACGCGGCACGCCGCTCGAGGACACGGACGCCAACGGGCGCAAGACCACGACCGAGTACGACGAGCTGGGGCGCTCCACGGCGGTGTGGACCCCGTCCCAAAAGCCGGGCATCGACAAGGCCGCCTTCACCTTCGGCTACCAGATCGACGCGGACAAGCTGCCGATCGTCTCCAGCGGAACGCTGCAGGACGACGGCACGTACACCA
Organism: Streptomyces sp. NPDC046876; assembly: GCF_040645035.1. Classification (NCBI taxonomy): domain Bacteria; kingdom Bacillati; phylum Actinomycetota; class Actinomycetes; order Kitasatosporales; family Streptomycetaceae; genus Streptomyces; species Streptomyces sp. NPDC046876. Next base: position 11,912 of record NZ_JBEYXK010000038.1, read on the forward strand.
AGACCGTCGCGATCTACGACGGACTGCTGCGCCCCCGTCAGACCCAGGGCGAGGCTCCCGGCGGCGGACGCCTGATCACCGACACCTTCTACAACTCACAAGGCGCAGTCCGGCGGACCGACAACGCCTACCACGCCGACGGCGACCCGGAGATGAAGATCTTCGTGCCGGAGTCGGTGACCGCCGTTCCCAACTCCGCCCAGGCGGCCTACGACGGCCTCGGCCGGCCGGTCCGCACCACCACGCTCCACAAGGGCGTCAAGCAGTACTCCTCCACGGTCCAGTACACGGGTGACACGACCCTCGCCCGGTCGGCCATGGACGCAGACGGCCTGAGCCCCCTGGCGGGAAGCCAGGCCACGAGGACCTCGACGGACGCCCTGGGCCGCACCTCCGCGGTCGAGTACGCGACGTCGACCGACCTCGGCAGCACCACGTGGAACAGGACGGAGTACACCTACGACCACCGCAACAAGCTGACCGCGGTCAAGGACGCCGCCGGCAACCAGTGGACGTACGCCTACGACGCCCGCGGCCGCATGACGTCCTCGACGGACCCGGACACCGGCCAGTCGACCTTCGGCTTCGACAAGCTCGACCAGCAGATCTGGGCCAAGGACTCCAGCGGCCGCACCGAGTACACCGTCTACGACGCACTCGGCCGCGCCACCCAGCTCCGCGACGACTCCCCGACCGGGCCCCTCGTCGCGTCCTGGACCTTCGACACCCTTCCGGGCGGCAAGGGCAAGCCGGTCGCGTCCATCCGCCACGAAGGCACCAACCAGTACAAGACCGAGGTCACCGGCTACGACAGCGAATACCGGCCCACCGGCTCGCGGATCACGATCCCGGACACCCCCGCCACGAAGGGCCTCGCCGGCAGCTACGCCTACACCACCACCTACACGCCGACGGGCAAGGTCCAGTCCACGACCCTGCCCGCCACCCCCGGTGGCCTGGCCGCCGAGAAACTGATCACCCGCTACAACCGCGACGGCATGCCCCAGAGCATGTCCGGACTGAACTGGTACACCGCCGAAACCGTCTACAGCCCCTTCGGCCAGGTCCTGCGCACTGCTTCCGGCAGCGCGCCGAACCGCGTGTGGACCACCAACAGGTTCGACCCGAGCACCGGCATGCTCACCCAGTCCACCAGCGACCGGGAGAAGCCCGGCTCCAGCCGTATCAGCGACGTCTCCTACACGTACGACACCGCGGGCAACATCACGGCCGTCTCCGACACGCGCGGTGACGGCACCACCGACCGCGAGTGCTACGCGTACAACCCGATGGGGCAGCTCGCGCACGCCTGGACCGGCAAGACGTGTGCCGGACCCACGCTCACCGATGTCACGGCCGGGCCGGACGGCGACGGGTTCTGGCAGGAGTACGGCTTCGACTCCATCGGCAACCGCACCCGGCTCGTCGAACACGACCTTGCAGACAAGGCTCTGGACGACGAGACCGCCTACCGCTACGAGGGCACCCAGCCCCACGCACTGACCAAGGTCGAGAAGACCACCCGCAAGCCGGGCTCCACGATCAACTCCATATCCACCTACACCTACGACGCGTCCGGCAACACCACCACCCGCCGCATCGGCGGCGACACCCAGACCCTGAACTGGGACCGGCGCAACAAGCTGACATCGGCATCAAGCCCCGGCATCGGCGCAGTCTCCGTTACCGGCCTGTCCGGCAAATGCCTCGACGCCGAGGACGGAAACCCCTCGGCCGACACGCCGGTCCAGCTGATGTCCTGCAAGGAGACCAAGGCCCAGCAGTGGCGCTTCACCGGCGACACCGTCCAGGCCCTGGGCAAGTGCCTGACCGCCAGGAACGGCAAGGCCGTCCTCGCCCCCTGCAACGGCTCCAACGACCAGAAGTTCACCTACCGAGCCGGCGACAAGTCCCTTTACAGCAACGCCGCCACGGCATGCCTCGACGTCACCGGAGGCAACGCCGCTGACGGCACAGACCTGATCTTCTACAACTGCGCAAGCGGCGCCACTAACCAGCAGTGGAGCTTCGCCGACAACACAGCCAGCTACCTCTACGACGCCGACGGAAACCGGCTGATCGAGGAAACCGGCAGCTCCCGCACCCTCTACCTCGGCGAAGCCGAGATCACCGTCAACCTGGCCGGCCAGGCCGTCGACGCCGCCCGCTACTACAGCAGCCCCGGCGCCCCGACCACCGTCCGCCGCACCGGCGGCAAGACCACGGGCCACACCCTGTCGGTCCTGCTCGCCGACCATCACAACACCGCCACCACCTCGGTGGACATGGCCGGCGACCAGCAGGTCACCCGCCGCAAGTCCGACCCGTACGGCAACCCACGCGGCGCCCAGCCCGGCAACTGGCCCGGCAGCCGCACCTTCCTCGGCACGGGCGTCGACGACACCAGCACGGGCCTGACCCACATCGGAGCCCGCGAGTACGAGTCCACCACCGGCCGCTTCATCAGCGTCGACCCGGTCATCGACATCACCGACCCGATGCAGATGAACGGCTACACGTACGCCAGCGGCAACCCGGTCACGAGGTCGGACCCAACGGGCCTCAAGGACGACAACTGCGCCTACCACCCGAACTGCACCGCCAACGGCGGCACGCTCGACGAGTCGGACCACGAGGTACTCAAGCAGCTCGGCGCCCCGCCGCCGCCGAAGGGAACCAGCAGCTCAAACAAGCCCAAGAGCTGCGGCTTCTTCTCGAAGTGCAACTGGAACAAGACGGTCAACAACGCCAAGAAGTTCTGGAACGAGAACAAGGTGATGATCGTCTCGGTCACGACCGAGATCGTCGTCGGAACGGCGTGCGTCGCTGCTGCCGGCGCGGCAGGCGTGGCAACAGGAGGCGTCGGCTTCGCCGTGGCCGCCGGCTGCGGAGCCATCGCAGGAGCCGCAGGCGCAGCCGTCGCCAACGCAATGAACCCGAACGCCGACCACAGCACCTTGGGCGTCCTTAAGGACATGGGAAGCGGTGCCCTCTGGGGCGCAGCGGGAGGCGCAGCAGGCGCAGCAGCAGCTCCAGTCATCGCGGCAATAGGCAAGGCTGTCGGCAAGGGAGCGGGCCAGTTCCTCTCCAAGCTCGCATCCAAGGGCGGCTGCCCCGCACCCAACAGCTTTGCGCCAGGAACCATGGTTCTGATGGCGGACGGCACCACCAAGCCGATCGAGAAGCTCGAACCCGGTGACAGGGTGCTCGCCACCGACCCCGAAACCGGAGAAACGGTCGCCAAGGACGTCACGGCCACCATCCTCGGTGAAGGCGAGAAGAACCTCGTCGAGGTGACGGTCACAGACAACGAGACCGGCACGGCCTCCGACGTCATAACCGCGACGGACAAACACCCGTTCTGGGTGGTGGACCTTGCTGAGTGGGTCGACGCCACTGACCTCCAGCCTGGCCAGTGGCTCCGCACAAGTACCGGAACCCACGTCCAGGTGGCAGCGGTCAAGCGTTACACGGCCCGGCAGGCAAAGGTCCACAACCTCACCGTCGCCGACCTCCACACGTACTATGTGCTCGCAGGCGCTACCCCGCTCCTCGTCCACAACTGCAACGTGGCGCTGGGGCAGAAGGCCGAAGGCACCTATTCATGGGCGGACAGCAAGGGTTACAAGCACTTTGGCAGCTATGCCCCTGACGCATGGCAGGGCCCAGTGGAGAACGCGATCCGGGACTCATCGGTGACACTTCACGTAAATCTCCGCGGCCTAGGCAACTTCACCGAATCAGCGAAGGCCGGGCTCCAGCCGGGCGCGTACGCCACTGATATGGAGATGGGCTGGATCGCCAGAGCCGTCGCTAATGGCGAACGGTCATGGTCCTCCATTAACTTCTATCGACCGAACGCGAAGGGAGCTCTTGAGAGATTCGATGTCGCGGAACCAGATTGGGCAAGCTTCGGTAGGCTCCGGCCCTTCATATCGGATGCAGGGAAGCTCTGTGGCTGCTAGCAAATCGAACCGAAGAGGGTTTTATGAGCATGGATGCGTTTGACCCTGACCTTTACCCAGACCTCTTCGCTGCGGGCGGCCTTATCTCGGCGATGGAGCTAGCGTCAGGGAAGAAGAATCTCGACCTGGGGCGGCTCTACAGTCACTACGCATCGGGACCTGGCCTGCTAGCCACGGCTGAACTAGATTCGGGTCGCGGAAAGGCTTCTATTCAGCTCGGTAGCCAGAGCAGGACCTTCTACGTAGCAATCCAGGGACAGGGATTCACATGGGCCGAAGGCGCCACTGATGATCTGAACGATCTAATTGAGGCATTGGCTGCCTGGCGGGATGGCATTTCGGTGGATGACTTCGCTGGAAGGTTCCCATTCATGATGCCGGGGCGGCTGGCGAGAGCCCACGAATCGGGAGACTCGGTACCCGCTCAGTGGAATTGGTTGCGGACCGCTCAGGAGTTCTCCGAGGAGCGCCCGCTAGTGGAAGCAGCTTACACAGATGGCCGGTTCGACTATTTCTTCCCAACTCTCAGCCATGGAACGCTACGGCTTAGATCGGTGCGCCGACAGCAAGGGGTCCAGGAAGTGAGCATTACTCCACTTTCTGGAGGTTCCTACCGTGTGGAGAAGCCTCGATTGCTCGACCCGACGGTCGTACATTCTTTGAGGGAGGCCCTTACTGTGGCTTCTGAAGCTCTCGCGAGCGACGAATGACGCGTTCGCTTCAGTAAATAAGGAGCCCCGCCGACCTTGGTCCGGCGGGGCTCCTGCGTTCGTGACGGCAGTAGTTGACAGCAACGTCAGCGCACGAGGGTGGGGCAGGGCGGTTGGTGTCGTCGTTGCTGTTGACCGTCTTGGTGATCTCGGGGTGCTGAGGACGGTGCTGAGGGTGTCGATGGCGTTGCGCCGGAGCGGAGTCGGACGTGGGCGTAGACGGTGGCAGTGACGCCGATGTGGGCGTGGCCGAGGAGTTCCTTGATGACGACGAAGTCGACGCCTTGTTCGAGGAGCAGGGTGGCGGCGGAGGGGCGCAGGTCGTGGAAGCGGATGCGTCGGAGGCCACCTTGGTCGAGGAAGCTGCGGAAGCGGCGGGTGAGGTTGGCCGGATCGAGAGGCCGGCCGCAGGGGTGGTGAAGACGAGGCCGCTGTCCTGCCAAGCTGACCCTGCTGTCTCTCGCTCCGTGTCCTGTGCTGTTTGTGCTTCTTTAGGGAGAGTCTGGGAGAGACTGCCCGCGCGCGAGGTCCTGGCGGAGCACTACGCGGTGCCGCTGAACATGGTCACCAACGCCATCGCCCTCCTGGCCGGTAACTTCCTCCTGCGCTACCCCAGCGAACAGCCGGGCGACGAGGTTGACGTGCAAGACTCGGAGGACCACGGCTTCGCCACCGAGCTCATCCACGGCCGCCTGGTCCGCAAGAGCAGGGACGGGTCACTGGCCAGGGGGCCAGGGTCACCATGGACGACGTCGTCGACACGATCGGCGGCGACCCGGAATCCGCAGACCAGGCCCTGACCTTTCTCGCCCTGGAGGGCAGGATGAAGAAGGCCTCCAGCGGAACGGGCCGATGGCGTATGTCGTCGTAGGGGGCGAGTTCGGCACAGAGGTGCCAGTCGCAGTGCAGCCGGTGGACGAGTCGGAGGAACCCTCGACTGCCCCGCAGAAGTAGTTCCCGGCAGCGGGCCGTAGTGAGGATCTGGCTTACAAGCTGGAACGTGCCCTGGAGCGGATCGAGGAGCTGGAGGAGCGCGTCGAACGCCACGAAGGCCACGAAGGCCAACTGAGGCAGACGCGTGAACGGCAGCGTGGAAGCCGAGAGAGGCGTCGCAGGCTACTCGCGAGGACGGGACGTTTCATAAGCCCGTGTGTACGCAAGTACGCGGGCACGGTTGGGTTGGCCAGGCCGACGAGCCACAGGTTGACCGAACCAACGCCTCTTCCGCCCCGACCTGATCGACGGCTGCCTCACCGCAGACCTGACCGTCGCAGTGCGGAGCCAACCTTGAAACCTCGTAGTTCCCCTGGGCGCTCACCACACCTGAGGCAATGTGCGCTGTCGCGCGTCCCTGCCGCCAGTGCCGAAGCGCCCCCTGAACGGGAGGCTTCGGCACTGGCCTGCAAGGGCCCTACTCGGCAGCGTCCGCCAAAATCCTCAGGAGGAAGCGGGAGTCCGGAAAACCGGAAGGGCGGGCGGGGCGGGAAGCGGAACTTCCGGGGGCCGAACGACCGGTCGGTCGTTACGTCATCGTAATCTGCGGCTACCTAGCGGTAACAACGTGCGCCATGTCACCTTTCCGGTGCCACCGGCCGGCGGTATCCCCCACTTCCCCAGCCATGCCCCGGAGTTCGCTCCGGCTCCGGCATGGCCTACCGCAGGAGTTCCGCTGTGATCGGATTCCGCAACACCGGCAAGGACAGGACCCGCGGCCGCGTGCGACGGCTCGCCGGGGCCGGCATGGCACTGCCGCTCGCCCTCACCGCTCTGGTCGGCGGCGCGGCCGGCACCGCGGCGGCGAGCCCCGGGACCGGGCCCACCGCGGTGGTGTCCATGGGCGACAGCTACATCTCCGGCGAGGCCGGGCGCTGGAAGGGCAACAGCCTCACCAACTCCGGGAGCCGCAGCGGCACCGACCGCGCCTGGACCACCGGCTCCACCTACGACCCGTCGAAGGTGTACGGCGCCACCGCCGGCGGCTGCCACCGCTCCGACTCGGCCGAGGCCGTGAGCGCCGGAGCCATCGCCGACGTGGCCGTGAACCTGGCCTGCTCCGGCGCGACCACCGAGAACGTCTTCCGCGCGAGCAACGGCGGCGCCCCCTTCAAGGGTGAGGCCCCGCAGGCCGACCAGCTCGCCGCGGTCGCCGCGAGCCACGACGTCAAGGTCATCGCCCTGTCCATCGGCGGCAACGACCTCGGCTTCGCCGACATCATCAAGGAGTGCGCGTACGACTTCGTCCTCTGGAACTCGTACTGCTACGACGACCAGCAGTACGGCGTCGACCAGAAGATCGACGGCGTGATGGCGAACGTCGGCAAGTCCGTGGACGAGGTCCGGGCGGTCATGCGCGCCGCCGGGTACGGGGACTCCGCGTACCGGATCGTGCTGCAGTCCTACCCCTCGCCCATCCCGCGCGGGGCGGAGAACCGCTACACGCAGAGCGACTGGAGCCGGCTCAACACCGGCGGCTGCCCCTTCTGGAACCGCGACTCCGACTGGGCCCGGGACTCGCTCGTCCCGCAGATCGCCAACCGCCTGAAGGCCGTCGCCGCCGCGAAGGGCGTGCAGTTCCTGGACCTGCGCGACATGCTCCAGGGGCGCGAGGTGTGCGCCAAGGCGAGCAAGCAGGTGAGCTCGACCGCGCCGGCCTCGGCGAAGACGAGCGAGTGGGCGCGCTGGATCGACAACAACGAGACCCAGGGGCTCGTCCAGGAGTCCATGCACCCCAACTACTTCGGCCAGCTCGCGGTCGGCCGCTGCCTGGCCCTGACCGTGGCCCAGCCGGCCACGTCCAACGTCGGCTGCAAGAACACCGCGGGCGGTGACCAGACCGGGATGTACCTGACGCCGGCCTCCTGAAAATCCGGATGATCGGCCGCGGTGCGGGCTGGCATGCTCAGGCGCATGGCAGCCCGCACCGCACGTCCCTCCCTCTACATCTCCGTCGACATCGAGGCCGACGGCCCGATCCCCGGCCCCTACTCCATGATCAGCTTCGGCGCCGCCGTCGCCGGTCGTCAGACCGATGCCTCGTATACGGCCGCCGATCCGCAGGCGCGGACCTTCTACCGCGAACTGCGCCCGATCAGCGACCAGTACGTCCCCGAGGCGCTCGCCGTCAGCGGGCTCGACCGGGACCGGCTCCTGCGGGAGGGCACCGACCCCGCCGAGGCGATGGCCGCCTTCCGCAGCTGGGTGCGCGAGGTGGCCGAGGAGGCGGGGGCGCAGCCGGTGATGTGCGGCTACCCGGCCTCCTTCGACTGGACGTTCCTGTACTGGTACCTGATGCGGTTCGGCGGCGACAGCCCGTTCGGACACTCGGGCTGCCTCGACATGAAGACCCTGTACGCGGCGAAGGCGCGGGTCCCGTTGCGCGCGGCCGTCAAGGGCCGGATGCCGGCCGCACTGCGCTCCACCCGCCGCCACACCCACCACGCCCTCGACGACGCCGTGGAGCAGGCGGAGCTGATGAGCAACCTCATGCTTTGGGAGGGCCCCGAGGGCGGCAAGGACCTGCGTTCCTCCCCCAACTGACCGGATTCCTGCGACACTTCGGCGGCGAGTGCACTCGGCCGCGGAAGGGGGCGCGCAGGTGGCGGGGTGGGGCGAGGATCCTCCGGAGGACCTGACGACGGCGGAGCTGGGGCTCTGGCAGTCGTTCCGGAACGGCAGTGCCTATGACCTGCGGGCCGGGGATCCGGCCGCGGACGACCCCGGCACGGACGGCCGCCCCTGGGGCGAGGAGCGCGCCCTGCGCGCACGGGTGATCGCGCGCCTGCTGCTGAACGGGCCGCCCGCGCTCCCCGGCCGGGCCCCGGCGCTCAAGGTCAGGGGCGCCTTCGTCACCGGTCGGCTGGACCTGTCCAACTCGCAGGTGACCATGCCCCTGGAGCTGCGCGACTGCCGCTTGGAACAGCCGGTCGAACTCGTCGACTGCACGGCCGGCAGCATCATCCTCGACGGCTCCCACATCCCGCGCGTCAACGCGGCCCGGCTGGCCGTCCAGGGGGACCTGAGCCTGCGCGGCTGCACCGTGCCCTCGGGCATCGCCCTGCCGCAGGCCCGGATCGGCATGGACCTGGTCCTGGCCGGCCTGAGGCTGGGGCACAGCCGGCCCGGGCAGGCCCTCGACGGCGACGGGCTCAACGTCGGCCAGGACCTGGAGGCCGACGGGCTCCACGCCACCGGTGAGCTCACCCTGCGCGCGGCACGCGTCGGCGGCACCGTCAGCCTGCGCGGATGCATGCTGCACCATCCGGCCGGGACGGCGCTCAACGCCGCCCGGCTGGTGGTCGAGGAGAGCCTCGTCCTCGCGCCCTACGCCTACGCGATCGACCCGGAAGGAGGACCCCGGATGCGCCGGGCCTCGGTCCGGGGGAACTTCCGCCTGGACGGGGCCTCGTTCGGCACCTCCCTCGTCCTCGACCGGCTCCGGGTCGACCTCGCGCCCGACCAGGAGCTGTCGCTGCGCAACGTGCAGACGCCCGAACTGCGCTTCATGCCCGCCCGCCCGGAGGGAGGCCGCGTGGACCTGGGCAATGCCGTGGTGGGACGGCTGGTGGACACCTCACACAGCTGGCCGGGGCCGGGAGGGCTGCGCATGCGGAACTTCACGTACGAGGACCTCGCCCCCGCCGGCCCCTTCCCGCTGGCGCAGCGCCTGCAGTGGCTGGCGGACGCCACCCCCGAGTACGCGCCCGAGCCGTACGAACGCCTGGCGGCCGTCCTGCGCACCGCGGGCGAGGACGCCGACGCGAACGAGGTGCTCCTGGCCCAGGCCCGCCGGCGGCGGGATACCCTTCCCCCGGCGCTCAGGATGTGGGACTACTTCCAGGACCTCGCCCTCGGCTACGGGTACCGGCCCGGGCGGGGCATGGTGTGGCTGATGGTGCTGTGGGCCTGCGGGTCCGTGTGGTTCGGCACGCACCGTCCGCCGCCGCTCAACGCGGAGGAGGCGCCCACCTGGAGCGCCCCCATCTACACGCTCGACCTCCTGCTGCCCTTCCTCGACCTCGGGCAGGAGACCGCCTGGCGGACCTCCGGCGCCTCGCAGTGGATCGCCCTGCTGCTCGTGGTCCTCGGCTGGATGCTCGCGACCATCGTCACCGCGGGGGCGGCCGCGCTGATCTTCCGCCGCAATTAGAAGGACCGGCGGCCGACGCGCCGGTGCGGCGGTGGGTACGCCACGCCCGCAGTGGGTGGCGTACGCACCGCCGCACCGGCCGGTGGGCGTACGGGGTTCAGTGCGCGGGCACCGGTTCCGCGAGCCCGTCGGCGGCGGCGCCGCGCCGGGCGCCGAGGTGGTTGAAGGCCAGGTTGAGCACGATGGCGGTCACGCAGCCGGTGCTGATGCCGGAGTCCAGGACGACCAGGAGGTCCTTGGGGAAGGCGTGGTAGAAGTCCGGCGCGGCGATCGGGATCAGGCCGATACCGACCGAGGCGGCGACGATCAGGGCGTTCTCGCCGCGCTCCATGGACGCGCCGGCCAGGGTCTGGATGCCGCTGGCGGCGACCGAGCCGAACAGGACGATGCCGGCGCCGCCGAGGACCGGCAGCGGGACCACGCCGATGACGGAGGCGGCCACCGGGCACAGCCCGAGCAGGATCAGGATGCCCCCGCCGGCGGCGACGACGAACCGGCTGCGCACCTTGGTCATGGCGACCAGGCCGATGTTCTGCGCGAAGGCGCTGCACATGAACCCGTTGAACACCGGGCTGAGCGCGCTGCCGAGGGCGTCGGCGCGCAGGCCGCCCTCGATCGTCCGGGCGTCGGCCGGCCGGTCGACGATCCGGCCGAGGGCCAGGATGTCGGCGGTGGACTCGGTCATGCAGACCAGCATGACGATGCACATCGAGACGACGGCGGCGACCTGGAACTGGGGCGCGCCGAAGTGGAAGGGGGTCGGGAATCCCACCAGGGATGCGTTCTTGACGGTGTCGAAGTTCGCCATGCCGAGCGGGATGGCGAGCAGCGTGCCCGCGGCCAGGCCGAGGAGGATCGCGATCTGCTGGAGGAAGCCGCGCAGGAGCTTGCGCAGCAGCAGGACGATCACCAGGGTGGCGGCGGCCACGCCGATGTTCTTCATCGAGCCGTAGTCGGCGGCGGTCCGGTTGCCGCCCTGGGACCAGTTGAAGGCCACCGGGAGCAGCGAGACGCCGATGAGGGTGATGACCGTACCGGTGACCACGGGCGGGAAGAAGCGGACGAGCCTGCCGAAGTAGGGGGCGGCGACGAAGCCGAGCGCGCCGGCGACGATGATCGCGCCGAAGACGACCGGTATCGCGTCGTGGCCCTGGCCCTTGCCGATGGCGATCATCGGGGTCACACCGGCGAAGGAGACGCCGTTGACGAAGGGGAGCCTGGCGCCGATGCGCCAGAAGCCGAGGGTCTGCAGGAGGGTGGCGAGGCCGGCCGTGAACAGGGACGCGCCCATCAGGAACGCGGTGTCGGTGGCGGAGAGTCCGAGGGCGGGGCCGACGATCATGGGCGGGGCGACGACGCCCGCGTACATGGCGGCCACGTGCTGGAGGCCGCTCGTGAACATTTTCAGCGGGGGCAGGGTCCCGTCCACGGGATGGACGTCCACGTCCCCTGTCGGTGCGGCTGCTTCTTTGCGAAACCTGGGCGCCTGGGCCACGGCTTCCTCCGGTCGGGTAACACGTCGGCAGGGACGTGGGTGTCAGGGAGGTGGTGCGAAGAACAGGTGCGGTGCGGCGCGGTGTGATGCGGTGCGATGCAGTGCGATGCGGCGCCGTGTGATGCGGTGCCGTGTGATGCGGTGCGCTGAGGGGATATGCGGTGAGGTGAGGCGGGTGACACGAGTCACCGCCCCCGGGGGCGCCGTCGGCTACCTCGGGCGCTTCCCGGGAACGGCTGCCGCGGACCCCGCTCGGGTCCGCGGCCACCGGCCGGGGGCCGTCCCCCCCGGCCGGATTCCTGGGGATGCCCCCCGGTGGGATCAGCCCTGCGCGGAGATCCGCGCCAGGCGCTGGGCCTCTTCCCGCGTGGAGCGGGCGATGGCGTCCTCGTCGGCGGTGAGCAGTCGGTTGTTCTCGACGATCTGCTTGCCGTTGACGAAGGAGGCGGTCACCGGGGCGGCCGCACCGAAGACCAGGGCCGTGACCGGGTCGGCGATGGAGGAGTGCAGGAACGTGCTGAGGTTCCACAGCACCAGGTCGGCGAGCTTGCCGACCTCCAGCGAGCCGATGTTGTCGGCGCGGCCGAGGACCTGCGCGCCGCCGTACGTGCCGAGGCGCAGCGACTGGCGGGCGTTGAGGGCGGCCTCGCGGTGGACCGGGTTCAGACGGTTGATCAGCAGCGCGTTGCGCAGCTCGGTGTGCAGCTCACCGGACTCGTTGGAGGCGGTGCCGTCCACGCCGAGGCCGACCGGGACGCCGGCGGCGAGCATGTCCGGGACGCGGGCGATGCCGGCGGCCAGGCGGGCGTTGGAGGACGGGCAGTGCGCCACACCGGTCTTGGTCCGGGCGAACGCGGCGATGTCGGAGTCGTTCATGTGGACGCTGTGCGCCATCCACACGTCCTCGCCCAGCCAGCCGGTCGACTCGAAGTAGTCGGTCGGGCCCATGCCGAAGAGCTCGTGGCAGAACTTCTCTTCCTCGACCGTCTCGCTGCCGTGCGTGTGCATGCGCACACCGAGGCGGCGGGCCAGCTCGGCACCCTGCTTGAGCAGCTCGGTGGAGACCGAGAAGGGGGAGCACGGGGCGACGGCGACCTGGGTCATCGCGTCGAAGGAGGCGTCGTGGAACTTCTTGATCGTCGCCTCGGTGTCGGCGAGGGCGCCCTCGAGGGTCTCGACGGCGTGGTCCGGCGGCAGGCCGCCGTCCTTCACGCTGCGGTCCATGGAGCCGCGCGCCAGGGTGAAGCGGACGCCCATCTCGGACGCGGCGCGGATGATCGAGCCGGAGAGGTCGCCGGCACCCTTGGGGTACACGTAGTGGTGGTCCATGGCGGTGGTGACACCGCCACGGGCCATCGCGGCCAGGGAGCCCTGGGCGGCGGAGTAGGCCATCTGCTCGTCGATGCGCGCCCAGGTCGGGTACAGCGCGACGAGCCAGTTGAAGAGGTTGTGGTCGGTGGCCAGGCCACGGGTGATCCACTGGTAGAAGTGGTGGTGGGTGTTGACCAGACCGGGGGTCACGAGGTGGCCGGTGCCGTCGATGCGGCGTACCACGTTCTCGAGGTTCTCGGGGGCGTTGCCCGCGCCGATGGCCTCGATCTTGTTGCCGGCGATGACGATGTGACCCGAGGCGTACTCGGTGTCGTTCGCGTCGACGGTCGCGATCGCACAGTTCTCGATGACGATGCGCTCGACCGCGCTGTCAGTGGCTGCCATGGGGCTTCCTCGTGCTTTCAGTGGCGGTGCGGGCACGGCAGGACCCAGGGGATTTGAGTGCCGAAACCGGGGGCCTGACAGCTGACAGTACTGCCGCCCCGTCTGATGCTCCGGGTGCCGAGTTTCAGGAAGTGAGCGTGTTGCGGGGGGACCGGGTCCCGGGGCCACTGCGGAGCCCCGGGACGCGGGTGCCGGCTCTAGAGGTTGGTCAGGTCCACCGGGATGCGCGCGTCGGCGCCGTCCCGCAGGATCGTGGCCTCGATCAGACCGTAGGGACGGTCCGCGGCGAAGTACACCTCGTTGTCGTTCTTCAGGCCGAAGGGCTCGAGGTCGACGAGGAAGTGGTGCTTGTTCGGGAGCGAGAAGCGGACCTCGTCGATCTCCGAACGGTGGTTGATGATGCGCGAGCCCATCTGGTACAGGGTCTGCTGCAGCGACAGGGAGTAGGTCTCCGCGAAGGCCTCGAGCATGTGCTTCTTGGTGAGCTCGTAGGACTTCTCCCAGTTGGGCATCCGCTGCTCGTCGTCGGTCCAGTTGAACCGCCAGCGGCCCGACACCTGGGTGGCCAGGATGCGGTCGTACGCCTCCTGCAGGGTCGTGTACTTGTCCTTCACGTAGCCCCAGAACTCCGAGTTGGTGGAGTTCATGACGATCAGGTCCTTGAGGCCGGAGATGACCTCCCAGTTCTGGCCGTCGTACGTGATCTGGGTGACGCGGGTCTCCTGGCCCTTGCGGACGAAGGAGTGCTTGACCTCGTCGGCGCCGATGAACTTGGAGTTGGCGTCGGAGGTCTGGATCCGCTCCCAGGCGTACTCCTCGATCCGGATGCGCGCGCGCTGGATCGGCTCCTGGCTGCCTACGAACCAGCGGGCCAGGTGGATGCCGAACTGCTCGGCGGACTCGATCCCGTACTCCTTGGCGAAGGCGTACACCGTGTTCTTGGTGGTGTCCGTCGGGAGGACGTTCGCGTTCGAGCCGGAGTAGTGGACGTCGTCCATGTCGCCGGAGAGGGCGACCGAGACGTTCAGGTCCTTGATGTGGTGGGTGTCGCCGTCCCGCGTGATCTTGACGACGCGGTTCTCTGCTTTGCCGTACTGGTTCTGGCCGAGAATCGTGGGCATGGTCTGCTAGCTCCCTCGGTAAACGGAGTAGCCGAACGGGTTGAGCAGCAGCGGTACGTGGTAGTGCTCGCCCGGGTTGACCGCGAACGTGATGGTCACCTCGGGGAAAAACGCACCGCTGTCCCTTACGCGGGGGGCGTCCTGCTGCGCCTCGGCGGCTTGCTTCTTGGCGAAGTACGCCTCGGTCTCGAAGTCGAGGCGTACGTGGGTGGTGCCCTCCGGCAGTGCCGGCAGGTCCTTGCAACGCCCGTCGGCGTCGGTGGCGGAGCCGCCCAGGGCGGTCCACTCGGCGTCGAAGCCGCTGCGGGCTGCGAGCGAGATGACGACGCCCTCGGCGGGGCGGCCGATGCTGGTGTCCAGGATGTGCGTGGACACCGAGGCCGTGGTCTCAGTGCTCATGGGACGTTTCACTCTCCTTCGGCGAGTCGGGTCAGACGGATCCGGTTGATCTTGACGAGCTCTCCGCGGGCGATCTCCCGCTCGACCTCGGCGGTGTTCTGGATCCGGACCTTGACCGCGTCCCGCATCTGCTCACCGGTCGCACCGGTGGCGCAGATCAGGAAGACGTGGCCGAACTTCTCCTGGTAGGCCAGGTTCAGTTCGAGCAGTTCGGCCTTGAGCTCTTCGGAGGCCCCGGCCATGCCCCGCTGCTCGCGGGCGGAGGTCGGGTCTCCCGGCTTCGGCCGGCCGATCGGCGGGTGGCCCGCCATCGCCTCCTCCAGGTCCGCCGCGGTGAGCTCCGCCATGGCGGCGTCGCTCGCGGCGAACAGGGCGTCGGCGCTGGTGTACGGGCGCTGGGCGAGCAGCTTGCTGCCCCATGCCGAACTGGCGCACACCTCGTGCAGCTCGGCCGTGGCCGCTGCATCGTCCAAGGTGTTGAACCGGGTAAGCCCCGGGGTCGGACTCGAAGTCACGGGAAGCCTCCGTGGCCTGATTGCTTTGACGGGCTGCGCATAGCTAACGCCCTGGACAACACGGCGTCAACACTTTGTTGAAACTTCCCGTACACAAAAGCCGCCGTCCGGTTGATTCGGGCGGCGGCTCGTGACCGTGGGTGAAGCCTGAATCACCCTTGGTGGTTTTTGTTGGGGTTTTCCCTGTTCAAGTAGTTGTAGACGGTGAAGCGGCTTACGCCGAGGGCGCCGGCGACGGTCTCGACGCCGTGGCGCACGGAGAAGGCGCCGCGCGCCTCCAGTATCCGTACGACGTCCTGCTTCGCCTTGCGGTCCAGCTGGGACAACGGTACGCCGTGGCGGCGCTCCAAGGCGGCCAGGATGTGGTCCAGCGACTCGCCCAGCTGCGGCAGGCGCACCGCGACCACGTCCCGCCCCTCCCAGGCGAGCACCACGTCGTCGCGCTGGGCCTGCGCGGGATCCATCAGCACCCCGCCCATCGCGTCGACGAGCGGCTTGACCGCCGCGACGAACGGGTGGTCGCGAGGCTCGGTCATTCGATGCCCTCCCTGATCACGTTCACCTGCAGGGAGACGCGGGTGGCCCCGGCCTGCAGCGAGTCGCGCAGCAGCGCGGACACCGCCTCGATCACCGCGCCGGCCTCGCCCTCGGCGGTGTTGCCGAACGGGCCGACGTCGACCGCGTCCAGTTCCGCCTTCTGGATGACCTCGCGAGCGGCCACGGCATGGGCGGGCGCCTCTTCGAGGTCGAAGGGCTCGGTCGTGAACTCCACTCTCAATCGCACCCGGTCAAGCTACCCCGAGGTACGGAAAAACCGGCAGCCCCCACTTGACATCCACACGCAGGCCCATGCAGTCTTCCATCAAGCAGAAAGAAACTTCCGCAATACGGAAGGAGCGCCGCCCCTCATGGGATACACGGACCAGCGCTTCGATGTGAACCTTTCGATCCTCTTCACGGAACTCCCGCTCCTGGAGCGCCCCGCGGCCGCCGCCGCGGCGGGCTTCACCGCGGTCGAGCTGTGGTGGCCCTGGATCGAGACCCCCACCCCGGCTCAGGAGGAGCTCGACGCCCTCAAGAAGGCTCTCGAGGACGCGGGCACCCAGCTGGTGGGCCTGAACTTCTACGCCGGCCAGCTCCCCGGGCCGGACCGCGGCGCGGTCTCCGTACCCGGTGAGGAGTCGGACCGCTTCCGCGCCAACATCGACATCGCGGCGGACTTCGCCGCGTCGGTCGGCTGCAAGGCGCTCAACGCGCTCTACGGCAACCGCGTCGAGGGTGTGGACCCGGCCGTCCAGGACGAGCTCGCCCTGGAGAACCTGGTCATCGCGGCCCGCGCCGCGGACCGGGTCGGTGCGATCCTGCTGATCGAGACCCTGAACAAGCCCGAGTCGCCGCTCTACCCGCTGGTGAGCGCCCCGTCCGCGATCGAGGTCGTGGACAAGGTGAACGAGGCGACCGGTCTGGGGAACGCCAAGTTCCTGCTCGACCTGTACCACCTGGCGATGAACGATGAGGACCTCTCCGAGGTCATCGAAAAGTACGCCGCCAAGACCGGCCACGTCCAGATCGCGGACAAGCCGGGCCGGGGTGCCCCGGGCACGGGTGAGCTGCCCCTCGAGGACCTCCTCGACCAGCTCAAGAAGGCCGGCTACCAGGGCTTTGTCGGCCTCGAGTACAAGGCCGCCGACGCCGCCGCGTCCTTCGACTGGCTGCCGGCCGAGGCCCGCGCCGCGAAGTAGGGGGCGAAGTCCGGGCTTTCCTCCGGACGCCCCCGTCACTTTTCGTACATAGCTTTAAGAGAAGGACCTCATCATGAGCAACCCCACTGCGCTCCCGTCGATTGCGTGGATCGGTCTCGGCATCATGGGCTCCCCCATGTCCGAGAACCTCCTGAAGGCCGGCTACTCCGTCACCGGCTTCACCCTGGAGCAGGACAAGCTGGACCGCCTGGCCGCCGCCGGCGGTACCGCTGCCGGCTCGATCGCCGAGGCCGTCAAGGACGCCGACGTCATCATCACGATGGTGCCCGCCTCCCCGCAGGTCGAGGCCATCAACTACGGCCCGAACGGCATCCTCGAGAACGCCAAGTCCGGCGCGCTGATCATCGACATGTCGTCGATCACCCCGCAGACCTCCATCGACCTGGCGAAGAACGCCGCCGAGAAGGGCATCCGCGTCATCGACGCCCCGGTGTCCGGCGGCGAGGCCGGCGCCATCGAGGCCGTCCTGTCGATCATGGTGGGTGGCGAGCAGGCCGACTTCGACGCGGCCCTGCCGATCCTCGAAGCCCTCGGCAAGGTCATCGTCCTGTGCGGCCCGCACGGCTCCGGCCAGACGGTGAAGGCCGCCAACCAGCTCATCGTCGCGGTGAACATCCAGGCGTGCGCCGAGGCCGTCGTCTTCCTCGAGAAGTCCGGCGTGAACCTCGAGGCCGCCCTCGACGTCCTCAACGGCGGTCTGGCCGGCTCCACGGTCCTGACCCGCAAGAAGGACAACTTCCTGAACCGCGACTTCAAGCCCGGTTTCCGCATCGACCTGCACCACAAGGACATGGGCATCGTCACCGACGCCGCCCGCAACGTCGGTGCCGCCCTCCCGGTCGGCGCGGTCGTCGCCCAGCTGGTCGCCTCGCTGCGCGCCCAGGGTGACGGCGGCCTGGACCACTCCGCCCTGCTGCGCGCCGTCGAGCGCCTCTCGGGCTCCCAGGTCTGAGACCTGGCTCCCCCGCGGGGGACCTGAGTTTCCGGATGGTGCCGGTGCTGACACCTGTCCTGTCGCGCCCAAGCGCCGGCACCGTCCGGATCACCTCCATCTTTGTTCAACAAACTGTTGACGTTGCCTTCAGCCGAAATCTAGGCTGTGTTCCGCATGACGGAAGACGCTTTCCGTCAGCAGTTACCCGTACGGAAGGTCACCATGTCGAAGCGCACGCTGACGACCGAGTCCGGCGCCCCGGTCGCCGACAACCAGAACTCCGCCACCGCCGGCGTCGGTGGCCCGCTCCTGATCCAGGACCAGCAGCTCCTCGAGAAGCTCGCCCGCTTCAACCGTGAGCGCATCCCGGAGCGTGTGGTGCACGCGCGCGGCTCGGCTGCGTACGGCTACTTCGAGGTGACCGACGACGTCACCGCCTACACCAGCGCCGCGTTCCTGAACACGGTCGGCAAGAAGACCGAGACCTTCCTGCGGTTCTCCACCGTCGCGGACTCCCTCGGCGGCGCGGACGCGGTCCGCGACCCGCGCGGCTTCGCGCTGAAGTTCTACACCGAAGAGGGCAACTACGACCTCGTCGGCAACAACACCCCGGTGTTCTTCATCAAGGACCCGATCAAGTTCCCCGACTTCATCCACTCCCAGAAGCGCGACCCCTTCACGGGCAAGCAGGAGCCGGACAACGTCTGGGACTTCTGGGCGCACGCCCCCGAGGCGACGCACCAGATCACCTGGCTGATGGGTGACCGCGGCATACCGGCGTCCTACCGCCACATGAACGGCTACGGTTCGCACACCTACCAGTGGACGAACGAGCAGGGCGAGGCCTTCTTCGTCAAGTACCACTTCAAGACGAACCAGGGCATCCGCTGCCTGTCCTCCGAGCAGGGCGCCGAGCTCGCGGGCAAGGACCCGAACTCGCACCAGACCGACCTGCTCCAGGCCATCGAGCGCGGTGTGAACCCGTCCTGGACCCTCTACGTCCAGATCATGCCGGCCGCCGAGGCCGCGGACTACCGCTTCAACCCGTTCGACCTCACCAAGGTGTGGCCGCACAGCGACTACCCGCTGCAGCGCGTGGGCCGCCTGGTCCTCGACCGCAACCCGGACAACGTCTTCGCCGAGGTCGAGCAGTCCGCCTTCTCCCCGAACAACTTCGTCCCGGGCATCACCGCCTCGCCGGACAAGATGCTCCAGGGCCGCCTGTTCGCGTACGCCGACGCCCAGCGCTACCGCCTCGGTGTGAACCACACCCAGCTGCCGGTCAACGCGCCGAAGGCGACCGTGGCGGACAACTACGGCCGCGACGGCCTCATGGCCACCCGCAACGGGTCGCGGACCGACAAGAACTACGAGCCCAACTCGTACCAGGGTCCGGCCGAGACCGGCCTGGCGCTCGGTGCCCCGAAGGCCGTCTCCGGCTACACCGGCACCCACGCCGCCCCGACCCACACCAAGGACGACGACTTCTTCCAGGCCGGTGAGCTCTACCGCCTGATGTCGGAGGCCGAGAAGGAGCGTCTGGTGGCGAACATCGCCGGCGGTCTGTCGCAGGTCTCCCGCGAGGACGTCATCGAGAAGAACCTGGCTCACTTCCACGCCGCGGACGCCGACTACGGCAAGCGCGTCGAGGAGGCCGTGCGCGCGCTGCGCGAGGGCTGAGCCGAAGAGCCGCACCGGGAGCCTGGCGGGAGGTCGGGCTCCGGGTGCCGCCCGGACTGCGTACCCGGATGAGGGGTGGTGCGCAGCGAGGGCAGACTGCGCCAGTCCATGCGGCTGGCGCCGCGTGAGGACCGTGGCGGGCGTGCGAGCCAGTGCGGTGGTAATGGGTTCCGAGGCCCGTCTCTTGACCTGAGGGAGACGAAGCCGAAGTTCCCGTCGCCGTCCGCCACGGTCCCGGCCAAACCTTCCCTGCTCTCCAGGGGCCACGCACAGGGTCCCCTGTGGAGCAGGGCAGAACCTCGGATCTCCCACACACTCCGCCCGGCGGTGCGAACGTCCTGTCGCGCCAGCCTCGCTCCGTCGGGCGGTAACACCCAAAGCGCCGAGTCACGGACGGTCCCGTGACTCGGCGCTTTGTCGTGCCCGCGTCCATACGTGGTCCGTGCCGCGTCTCCGTACGTGTCCGTACGGGGTCACTGCCGGCGTTCCGTCAGGCGCGCGCCTGACGGGGCAGCCGTACGGAGAGCAGCAGCGCAGCGGCCAGCAGGCCGGCCGTGACCAGGGCAGTACCCGCGAGCGCGGCGGAGGCGGTGCGGCCGTGGTCGGTGAAGGCCGACCACACCGTCACGAGCAGGGCCGCGCCCACCGCATTGGCCAGCTGCTGCACGGCGTTGAGCACGCCGGACGCCGAGCCCACCTCCGCATCGTCCACCCCCGCCAGGATGACGTCGAACAGCGGAGGGATCACCAGCCCCATGCCGAGTCCGGTGACCAGGGTCCCGGGTACCAGCCGCCAGCCGTCGTGGACCCCGCCGGCCGCACCCGCCACGACGGCCAGCACCGCCAGGCCCGCAGCGGTCAGGGCGATGCCCGCCTGGATCACCGCCCGGCCGTGGCGGCGGGCGAGCGACCCGGCCGGGCCCGCGGTCACGGCGATGCCCAGGGCGACCGGGGCGATGGCGTAGCCGGCGCCCTGCGGGGAGAGGCCCAGCGGGCCTTGGAGGAACAGGGACAGAACGAGCGTCAGGCCGGTGAACGCGGCGAAGAAGACCACGGCGACCAGGATCCCTCCGGTGTAGGCGCGGTTGGCCAGCAGGCCCGGCGCCACCAGCGGGGACGGCCGCCGCGTCTGGAGCCGGGCGAACAACAGGAAGCCGGCGGGACCGGCGGCGAGCAGGGCGAGCGCCCAGAGGGGCCAGCCCAGCTCCCGGCCCTGGACGAGCGGGTAGACCAGCGCCCCGGAAGCCACCCCCGCCAGTAGCATGCTCGGCACGTCGAGCCGCAGCCCGGGGTCGGGCGCCCCGCCCGGTATCCAGCGCAGGGCGCCTGCCAGGGCCGCCAGGCCGAGGGGCAGGTTGACGAGGAACACCATCCGCCAGCCGGTGCCGAACAGGTCCGCCCCGGTCAGCAGCCCGCCGGCCACCGGACCGCCGACCGCGCACAGGCCCATGACCGGGCCGAAGAGTCCGAAGGCCTTGGCCAGTTCGGCCTGGGGGAAGGCCTCCTTGACGATGCCGAAGCCCTGGGGCAGCAGCAGGGCGCCGCACGCGCCCTGGAGGGCGCGTGCGGCGATCAGAGTGCCCGGGCCGGGCGCCAGCGCGCACAGGACGGAGGCGAGGGTGAATCCGCTGGCGCCGAGGAGGAAGAGCCGGCGCCGCCCGTACCGGTCCCCGAGCCGCCCGGCGGTGATCAGCAGGACGGCGAAGGGCAGGGTGTAGCCGGCCTGGAGCCACTGGGCGACCTCGCGGCCACCGCCGAGGTCCGCGGCGATGGCGGGGGCGGCGACCCCCGTGACGGTGGCGTCCAGGAGGTCCATCACCTCGGCGAGGAGCACGACGGCGAGGACGGCCCAACGGCGGCGGTACGGGCCTGCTTTCGGGACCGCGGGTTCGGGACGCAATGCGAGACGGGACACGGAGACACTCCTGGGGTGGCTGTACAGGGCGGTGAACGACCGCGTGCGACAGAGACGAACGAACGCCGTTCGTCACGAACAACGTTCGCTACGAACACCGTTCGCTGTCAAGTGCTAGCCTGGTGCCATGCCGACGCCGCCTCCCCGCCGCCCCAGCACCCGCACCCGCCCCGCGAAGCCCGCGCTCAGCGAACGGGCCGTGGTGGACGCGGGCCTTCGGGTCCTGCGCCGCGAGGGCCTGGACGCGGTGACCATGCGCAAGGTGGCGGCCGAACTGGACACCGGCCCCGCGTCCTTGTACGTCTACGTCGCCCAGCGCGAGGAGCTGCTGCGGCTGATGCTCGACGCGGTGGTGGCGACCGTACCGCTGCCGGAACTGCCCGCCGATCCGCCCGGCAACTGGCGCGAGGTCCTGGCGGGCCTGATCACCGATGTGATCCACGCCCTCAACGCCCACCCGGGCATCGGCCGGGTCTCGCTCGGCTCGATCCCGGCCGGCCCGGCCTGGCTCGACCTCTTCGACCGGATCCTCGGGCTGCTGCTGGCGGGCGGGATCGACCGGCAACGGGCCGCGTGGGGCTGCGACCTGATCGCCCTTCACATCGGCGCGGTGACCTACGAGGTCTCCGTCGCGGCCCCGGAGGCCGGGGACGGCGCCGGCGCCCTGCAGGGCGCCCTGGAGCACCGCCATGCCCGGGCCTCCCTCGAGGAGCGGCTCGCCGGACTCGACCCGGCGCGCCATCCGCACCTCGCCTCCAGCACGGCGGAGCTGGCCTCCGGCCCGGCCGCGAGCCGCCTCGCGCTCGGCATCGAGGTCCTGATCAGCGGTCTTGCGGCGGAGTGCCGTTAGCCGCATCGGCCGGACTGCATCCGGGTGCGTCCGCGATCAAGCCGCAGCGGGCACAGGGGGCACAGGGGCCGGCCACCCCGCCCGCGGAAGGCCCGGCCGCGGAAGGCCCCTGACGCGAACGGCCCCCGTCCCTCCGTTCGTGCGGAGGGACGGGGGCCGTCGTATGAGCCGGTCCGGCGATGTCAGGGCTGCCGGGCCGGCCCGGTCTTCGGACCCGCGGGTCAGACCTTCAGGGCCTTGATCGCGGTCGGGGCGTGGCCCGGCTGGGTGGCGAGCTCCTCGAACTCGGTGACGTCGCTCATGTCGACCGTCTTGCTCATGGCGATGTTGGTGACGCGCTCCAGGATGGCCTCGACGACGACCGGGACCTGGAACTCCTGCGCCAGCTTCTTGGCCTCTTCGAAGGCCTCGCCCAGCTTCTCCGGGTCGGTGACGCGGATGGCCTTGACGCCCAGGCCCTCGGCGACCTTGACGTGGTCGACGCCGTAGACGCCGATCTCCGGGGTGTTGATGTTCTCGAACTCGAGGTTGACCTCGAAGTTGATGCCGAGGCCGCCCTGCGCCTGGCGGATCAGGCCGAGGTAGGCGTTGTTCACGAGGACGTGGACGTAGGGGACCTTGTGCTGGGCGGCGACCGCCAGCTCCTCGATCATGAACTGGAAGTCGTAGTCGCCGGACAGGGCGACGACCGGGACGTCCGGCTGCGCGGTGGCGGCACCGATGGCGGCCGGGATGGTCCAGCCGAGCGGGCCGGCCTGGCCGCAGTTGACCCAGTGGCGCGGCTTGTAGACGTGCAGGAACTGCGCGGCGGCGATCTGGGAGAGGCCGATGGTGGTGACGTAGCGGGTCTCCGGGCCGAACGCCTTGTTCATCTCCTCGTAGACGCGCTGCGGCTTCATCGGGATGTTCTCGAAGTGCGTACGGCGCTGCAGGGTGGCCTTGCGCTCCTGCGCGGAGGCGGCCCAGGCGGAGAAGTCCGGCAGCTTGCCCGCGGCCTTGAGCTCCTTGGCGATCTCGATGAAGAGCTCCAGGGCGACCTTGGCGTCGGAGGCGATGCCGTAGTCGGGGGCGAAGATCTTGCCGAGCTGGGTGGGCTCGATGTCGACGTGGACGAACTTGCGGCCCTTGGTGTACGCGTCCAGGTTGTAGCCCGTGTGACGGTTGGCCCAGCGGTTGCCGATGCCGAGGACGAAGTCCGACTCGAGGAACGTCGCGTTGCCGTAGCGGTGCGCGGTCTGGACGCCGACCATGCCGGCTGCCAGCTCGTGGTCGTCCGGGATGGTGCCCCAGCCCATGAGGGTGGAGATGACCGGGATGCCCGTGAGCTCGGCGAACTCGACCAGCAGGTCGGAGGCGTCGGCGTTGATGATGCCGCCGCCGGCGACGATCAGCGGGCGCTCCGACTCCAGCAGGAAGCTCAGGGCCTTCTCGGCCTGGGCGCGGCTCGCGGACGGCTTGTAGACCGGCAGCGGCTCGTACGTCTCGGGGTCGAACTCGATCTCGGTCAGCTGGACGTCGATCGGCAGGTCGATGAGGACCGGGCCGGGACGGCCGGAGCGCATCAGGTGGAAGGCCTGCTGGAAGACGCCGGGAACCTGCGCGGCCTCCAGAACGGTCGTGGCCGCCTTGGTGACCGGCTTGGCGATCGTGGCGATGTCGACGGCCTGGAAGTCCTCCTTGTGGAGCTTCGAGACCGGGGCCTGGCCGGTGATGCACAGGATCGGGATCGAGTCGGCGATCGCGGAGTACAGGCCGGTGATCATGTCGGTGCCGGCGGGGCCGGACGTACCGATGCAGACACCGATGTTGCCCGCCTGGGCACGGGTGTAGCCCTCGGCCATGTGCGAGGCGCCCTCGACGTGACGGGCGAGGGTGTGGTTGATGCCGCCCACGTTCTTGAGCTCTCGGTAGAACGGGTTGATCGCAGCGCCGGGCACGCCGAACGCTTGCGAAACACCCTCGCGCTTGAGGATCTCAACGGCGGCGGCTGCGGCTGTCATACGAGGCATCGAGGTCTCCTGCAGGTCTGGCGTCAGACTGTTTCCGTAATCCGGAAGTTTTGTTCTGCTATACGGAACAAGCTAAAGGCCGAGTCCTCGCACGTCAAGGCGGTGGGACACCCCGGAACGCACCAAAAGCCGCGTCTCGCTCAAGCGACTTGTACGAAAGACCGGGACCGGGCCGAAAATCGCGGGCTCGGTCGCCCCGGCGGTCGCAGGTGGTGGAGCATGGACCCACGCACAGCGACGAGGGGGTCGAGCTCTGATGGCGGATGCGGTACCGGTGCGCTGCCCGGCGTGCCTGCGGGAGAACGGCTACACCGCCCCGGTCTTCCCCTGCTCCTGCGGCAGCCCGGCCGCGCTGCCGCTGGACCTGACGGCGCCGCCCGTGCCGCTGACGCACCGCACCTGGTCGGACGCGTGGGTGGCGGTGCGGTGCGGGGCGTGCGGGGAGGTGAGCGAGTGGCCGCATCCGGAGCTGGGCTGCGGCTCGTGCGGGACGGTGGTGCGGATCCCGGTCCACCCGGTGGCTCCGGCGGATCCGGGCACGGGTGCGGCCCCCACCTCGGAGGCCCCTCAGCCCCCGGCACCCGCGCCGGAGTCCGCCGCACCCGACCCGGCACCCGCGCACCCCGGGGACACGACAGCCTCCGGGACCACGACAAACTCCGGGGCCTCGGCAGCCCCCGGGGACACGGCAGCCTCTGGGGCCTCGGCAGCATCCGCGGACACCGCAGCCTCAGGGAACACCGCCACCCCTGCCCTCCGGCCGGCCTTCCGCCCCGTCACCATCCGCACGGCCCGCGACGCCGTGGCCACAGCCGCGCTGTACCTGCGGTGGCTCGGCTTCCAGGACGTCCGCCAACCCGACGGCCGACCCATCCCCTCGGCGGCGGTGGACCTGCGGGCCCCCGGCCTCGTCGCCCAGGTGGACCCCACCACGGCCCCGGCCGGGCTCCGCGCGGTGGAGTGCGTCTGGCTGAACGGCCTCACGGCCTCGGCGACGAGCGTCTACTTCGCCCTCGCGGGCTACACCCAGGAGGCCCGCTCCCGCGCGGACGACCTCGGCATACCACTGTTCGTCATGGACCTCACGGGCATGCCCCAACCCCTGAACGACCCGGCGGACGCCCTCCTCGACACGGGCGCGTAGACGACCGCCCGGCCGCCGCCGGCCCGGCGCCGGCCCGGGGTCGGGTCCCGTTCGGTTCCGTTCGGGCAGGACGTAGGCTTCGGAGGCGATAGCCGCTGGTTGCAGCCTGCGCGGCCTGCCCTTTCTGCCGAGGAGAGCCCGATGAGCCTGTACGACATCCCGCTGACCACCCTGTCCGACGAGCCCACGAGCCTCGCGGCCCACAAGGGCAAGGTGATCCTGCTGGTGAACACCGCCTCGCAGTGCGGGCTCACCCCGCAGTACTCGGGGCTCGCCCGGCTGCAGTTCGCGTACGAGGCGAAGGGCTTCACCGTCATCGGTGTGCCGTGCAACCAGTTCGGCGGGCAGGAGCCCGGCACCGCCGAGGACATCCAGACGTTCTGCGCGGCCGGCTTCGGCGTGACGTTCCCGATGCTGGAGAAGTCCGAGGTCAACGGCGAGAACCGGCACCCGCTCTACCGCGAGCTGGTCAAGACCCCGGACGCGGACGGCGAGGCCGGCGACATCCAGTGGAACTTCGAGAAGTTCCTGATCTCCCCCGCCGGCGAGGTCGTCGCCCGCTTCCGTCCGCGGACCGAGCCCGAGGCCCCCGAGGTCATCGCCGCGATCGAGGCGCTCCTGCCCGCCTGACGGGCACATGCATGCGGGGCGGGCTGACCGCGCAGTCAGCCCGCCCCGGCGGGGACCGTGCAGTCAGCCCGCCCCCGCGCGGCCGCGGCCGGACGCTCAGCCCAGCTCGGCCTCGTCGTACTCCGCCCCCGAGCCTGCCTCGGTCAGCTCCCTCAGCTCCACCCGGCGGATCTTCCCGGACACCGTCTTAGGCAGCTCCGCGAACTCGATCCGCCGGATCCGCTTGTACGGGGACAGCACCGCCCGGGAGTGCGCGAACAGCGCCCGGGCCGTCTCCGGCCCGGGTTCCCAGCCCGCCGCGAGCGCCACGTACGCCTTCGGCACCGCCAGCCGCAGCGGATCCGGCGCGGGCACGACCGCGGCCTCCGCGACCGCCTCGTGCTCCAGCAGCGCGCTCTCCAGCTCGAACGGGCTGATCTTGTAGTCCGAGGCCTTGAACACGTCGTCGGCCCGACCCACGTACGTGAGGTAGCCGTCGGCATCGCGCGAGGCGATGTCCCCGGTGCGGTACAGCCCGTCGGCCATCGCCTCGGCGGTGCGCTCCTCGTCGTCCCGGTAGCCGGTCATCACCCCGGCGGGCCGCGGACCGAGGTCCACGCACAGCTCGCCCTCGTCCGGGGAGACCTTGCCCGTGACCGGGTCGAGCAGCACGATCTCGTACCCGGGCGCGGGCCGCCCCATGGAGCCGGGCTTCACCGCGGCCCCGGGGAAGTTCCCGACCTGGAGGGTGGTCTCGGTCTGGCCGAAGCCGTCGCGGATGGTGACGCCCCAGGCCTCGCGCACCTTCTCGATGACCTCCGGGTTGAGCGGCTCGCCGGCGGCGACGCACTCGCGCGGCGGGGCCTGGAGCTTGCCCAGGTCGGACTGGATCAGCATCCGCCACACGGTGGGCGGGGCGCAGAAGGTGGTCACGCCGTGCCGGTCCATCTCGGCCATCAGCCGCTCGGCGTCGAAGCGGGTGTAGTTGTACACGAAGACGGTGGCCCCGGCGTTCCACGGCGCGAAGAGGTTGGACCAGGCGTGCTTGGCCCAGCCGGGCGAGGCGATGTTGAGGTGGACGTCGCCGGGGCGCAGCCCGAGCCAGTACATGGTGGAGAGGTGCCCGATGGGGTACGAGGCGTGCGTGTGCTCGACGAGCTTGGGGCGGGCGGTGGTGCCGGAGGTGAAGTACAGCATCAGCGGGTCGGTGGCGAGGGTCTCGCCGTCCGGGGTGAAGGCGGGGTCGGCCTCGTACAGGTCGGCGAGCCGCCGCCAGCCGGTGGGTACGTCGGCCCCCGCGGCGATCCGCGTATAGGTGCCGGGCACCTCGGCGAACTTGGCGGTGTCCTCGGTGCGGGCGATGACGTGCCGCACCCGGCCCCGTTCGACGCGGTCGCGCAGGTCGGCGGGGCCGAGCAGCGGGGTGGCGGGGATGACCACGGCCCGCAGCTTGATCGCGGCGAGCATCACCTCCCACAGCTCGCGCTGGTTGCCGAGCATCACCAGGATCCGGTCGCCCGCCGCGACGCCCTGGGCGCGCAGCCAGTTGGCGGCCGACCCCGACCGGGCGGCGAGGTTGGCGAAGGAGACGCCCTCGCTGCTGCCGTCCTCCTCGACGATGCGCAGCGCCTCGGCGGTGCGGGGGGAGCGGTCGGCAAGGCGGTCGAACCAGTCGAGCGCCCAGTTGAAGCGCTCGGGGCGGGGCCAGGTGAAGCCGGCGCGGGCGGCGTCGTAGTCCCGGCCGTGCGCGAGCAGGAAGTCGCGGGCGTCCAGGAAGGTGTCGGTGGCGCTGTTCTCCGTCATGGGAGGCATGGTGCCGTGCGCCGCGTACGCCCCACCAGAGCGGCGTCAGCCGTGGATTGACCCGAAGCGCACGGAACCCCTGCCTTCGGCTGCCATCCCGGCGATCAACCGCTCCCCCTCGTCGACGACGAGCTCCTTCACGGCGTCCGTGACAGGTCCGAAGAGCTCCACGGTGAGCACCCCGTCCTCCCCCAACCGCCACAGCCCGCCGAGGAACCCGTCCACGAGGAGGGTGCAGTACGCCTGGTTCCCGGACCAGGCCCGCCCTTTGAGCTCGGCCGGGACCACACGGGTCCGGTCGGCATGCGACAGCAGGAGGTTGTCGAACTCAGGCAGGAAACGGGGCGGTGCCGGCGTGTCCGCGTCGGGCCGGGGCGCGTCGGGCAGATCGAACAGCTCGACGCCATTCCCCCCTCGGAAGACGGCCAACTGCGGCCGCAGCCGCTCGAAGGCCTCCCGCAGCCGGGTGAGCCCGGCCCAGACCTGCATGTCCTTCACCGAGGCAGGCCCGAAGGCCCCGAGATACCGCAACACGAGCCCGTCCACCCGCGCGCCCGACTCCCCGTCCTCAGCCGCGTCCGGAACCCATGCCTCCAGGGTGGTCAACCGCACTTGCCCGCTGCGCCCCCACACCCCGCGCGGCGTCACCTGCACGAGCGGCAGCAGGCAGCGCGCGGCGACGGACAGGGCCTGCGGGTCGGCGCCGGGCCACTCCCGTTGCAGCTCCGCACGGATCTCGGCCATGGTGCGCGGCTCCGCCTCGACGAACGCGCGGGCCCGCTCGGCGAGCCGATCGAGCTCCACCCCCACGAGCCCCTTGCGGAAGTGGCCGACCTCCCGGTCCCGGGCCCCCTGGACGAGCGACCGCAGGGTGAACGCGTCGCGGGCGGTGTGGGTGTGCAGGGTGGAGCGCATGGTGACCATCCGGACCACCCGGCGCGACTCCATCAGCCCGGCGAGCTCGGCGGGCCGAAACCCGGCAAGCCGCGCGTGCAGCTGGAAGTACGGCGGCTTCACGTTCTGCGCCTGCAGCCCGAGCAGATGCTCAACGGCATCCGAGGCGGACATCTCAGCGCGCCCCAGCAACAACTGCCGAGCAAGCGTGGCCCGGTTCAACGACCGGACATCAAGTACGGGATGCGTCGCCCTGGAGATCCTGGAAGCCATGAAGTCAACGTAACGCCCATTGCGGACGGCCACTGTCCGCAACCACGCACAGCGGTAACCAAAGGGCCGAGGAAAGCCGCACGCCCCGGAACATCGCCGCCCAGCTGGCCGAATGCGAACGGGCGGGGGTGGAGGAAGTTGTCGTCAACGTCGCGGGAGTGTATTCCGAGCATGGCCGACAGGGCGCCGTACGGGACCTCCAGGAGATCCTCGC
This sequence comes from Streptomyces sp. NPDC046876, assembly GCF_040645035.1. Taxonomy (NCBI): domain Bacteria; kingdom Bacillati; phylum Actinomycetota; class Actinomycetes; order Kitasatosporales; family Streptomycetaceae; genus Streptomyces; species Streptomyces sp. NPDC046876. Next base: position 41,067 of record NZ_JBEYXK010000038.1, read on the forward strand.
GGCCTGCCGGAAGGCGACGAACTGACCCATGAACGGGTGCGAGAGAACGGGGCACGTCCACGTGCCGCCCTTCCGCACGTGGGGAGGAGAGGCAAGACGGTGCCGGACGTTCTTCCGGCTGAAGCACCGCATCCTGGAGTTCCTGGTCCGCGAGGAGGGGTTCACCACCCTCGCCATGGAGGCCAGCCAATCCGCCGCCCGCGCGCTCGACGCGTATGTCCGGTACGGCACTGGCGACCCCATACGGCTCGTCGCCCGGCTGGGCTTCTGGACCTGGCGCACCCGCGAGATGGTCGACCTCGTCAAGTGGCTGCGCACCCACAACCGCACCCTGCCCGAAGAGCGCCGGATCCGCTTCGCGGGAATCGACCCCCAGCTCTGCGCCGACTCGATCGAGGCCGTTTCCGCCCTTCTGCGCCGGACGGCGCCCGATCAGGCGGGGCAGGTCCGCGCCTTGGACGTACTGGCCCGGGCCCGCCCAGCCTCGCTTCCGGACCCGGACAAGGCCCTGGTGCGGCGCGCCGAGGAAATCGCCCGCCTCGTCGCGGACCACGTGGAACGGTCGGGTCCCGGCGACGACGCCGACGAGGCCTTGCAACACGCGCGGATCCTGGTCCGCGCCGCCGACCTGGTGACCCGGCCCTTCGAAGCCTCGGCCGGCGAGGACGGCGTGCTCGCCGCGCGTGACCGCTACATGGCCGAGGCCGTCGCACGGCTCGTGGACGACGACCCCCAGGCGCGCGTCATGGTCTGGGCACACAACGGGCACATCGCGAAGGGCACGTACGGGGAACGGGTGCCGGTGCTCGGCAGCAGACTCCGCGAACGGTATAGCTCCTGACCGCTCCCCCACCCCGCCCCGCACGACGCCGCACCAACCACCTGCGCGTCCTCTTCGCAGGCCGCGTGAGCTCCGAGAAGGGATCGAACCCCTCCTCCAAGCCGTCGCGGCCACACCCTCCTTCGAACTGAGCGTCGCCGCGCCCCGGTCCCAGTTCCAGGACCTCGTACCGGTCATCCGCCAGCACGGCGTCCACGTCCGCTACCTCGGCTGGTTCCGCCGACGGCAGCTGTGGAGGGTCTTCGCCGACCACGACGTCCTGGCCGTGCCCTCCACCACCCTGGAGGCCATGGGCCTCGTCGCCCTCGAAGCCCAGGCCTGTGGCCTCCCCGTCCTCTACCAACCCGTCCCCGGCCTCACCGAGGCCCTCGCCGGCACCGGCATGGCCACCGACTTCACCACCCCGGCCACCGCGGCCCACGACCTCAACCGCCTCCGCACCACACCGGGCCTGCTCGAACTGCTCCGCGCGGCCGGCCGTACCAACGCCGCCCGCTTCCCCCTCAGCGCCACCGCCTCGGCCATAACCGAACTCGGCCGACGGCTCACCTGACACCACCCGTGGCGCAGTCGGGCCGACCCCGGGCACGTCACTAGGCTGGCCAGCGGACCACCCGCGGCCGTACGACGATCGGGAGACCATGACCACGCCCTCCACCGCCCGTATCGAAGACCTCCTCCAGACCGGCGTGCGCGAGGAGGTCTACCCCGGCGCGGTGTGGGCTGTCGGGGACGCCGACGGCATCCGCGCGAGCGGAGCCGTCGGCCTCCTCGACCCCGACCGGCCCGACGAGCCCATGCAGCTGGACACCGTCTTCGACGTAGCCAGCCTCACCAAGATCCTCGCCGTCTGGTCCACGATCGGCACGCTCTCCGAAAAGGGCAAACTCGACCTCCACGCCCCTCTGGGCACCTTCTGGGACGAGGTCGTCGGCCACCCCCTGGCCCGGGCCACGGCCCACCACCTCCTGACCCACACCGCGGGCCTGCCCCTGCGCGCAAACCTGAAGAACCTCTATGGCACCGACCCCCAGGACATCCGCGACGGCGTCCTCCACGAAGCCCTCCACCGCCCACCGGGCGAGGCCGTCGAGTACACCGACCGGGCCGCCCTCGTCCTCGGCTACCTCGCCGAACACCTCTCGGGCCAGCCGCTGGACCGGCTCGCCACCGACCGCGTCTGGCACCCCCTGGGCATGACCCGCACCCGCTTCGGCCCCCTCCCCGCCCCCGAAGCTGCCCGCTGCGCCCCCACCGAGTACGACGAAACCACCGGCACCCACCTCAAGGGCACCGCCCACGACTTCTCCGCCCGCCTCCTCGGCGGCGTCTGCGGCATCGCCGGCACCTTCTCCGTCCTCGACGACCTCGCCCTCTTCCTCCGCCACATGTTCGCCCCCACCAAGGCCGCCTTCGGCGCGCCCTGGATCAAGGACTCCCTCCGCCTCCAGACTGGCCCCCTCACCCCCGCCCGCGGCCTCTTCTGGCACCCCGCCCCCGGCACCGACCCCGCCGAGGACATCTGGGTCCACTACGGCTTTACCGGCACGGCCATGTGGATCAGCCCGGCCCAGGGCCGCTGGGCCGTCCTCCTCACCAACAAGCTCCGCTACAACCGCGACCGCGAACCTCTGACGCAGATCCGCAACGCCTTCCGTCTCGCCGCATTCGCGATGGCTGTTCCGAGGCTCTGAGCCTGACTGCAACCGCGTCCGCGTGGAGGCTCTCACGGGCTTGACAGAGGACCTGTTCGATCATGTCCGAGACGGCAGGTCGAGCAGTCCCGCCATAAGGCCGCAAGCTCCACGCCTCTTACCTGAGCAGCCATTGGGACGCAGAGCGACACGAGCGCTCTACCGCATCCGACCGGCAGCAGCTACGTACAGCGCCCAACTCCTGGGCGACCCACGCTGCAGTCAGCCATCAGGGAAACACCGGCTCGAAGGCCACGGCAAGCTCCTGCTGAGGCACCAGGTAGTCGATCGCCACCAACGTGGTGTCGCCGCTGAGTGTGCATGGCTTACGCAGGCGTCAGCTCGCCGAGGGCCTCTTGTAGGGATTCGCTCCTGAGAGGGGTGGCCGCCGCCAGCTTCTGCAGGTCCTCGCCGGTCAAATACCTGTAGCTCTGCGGTGGATGGAACGGGCCGGAAGCCCTGAGAGCGGCCAGAGGAACCGGCACCTCGAAAGTAACCGGCTCCTCTAGCGAGAGGCCACTGGCTCGGGTCGCACCGCTCATGTAGTCGTCGTACTCTCGACGGCTGATGCCAGCGCTCGTGCGGCTGGCGGTCCAAACCTCACGCGGGCTGGCCACCTGCACCGAGGAGATCCTCGCCATGCCGACGATGGCCATGGTCGGCGCGGTCGCATAGAGGAGTACGGCTGGTGGGCACGATCTACGGCATGAACTTCGAGGTGATGCCGGAACTCCACTGGGTGTGCGGCTATCCCTTCGCGATCCTCCTCATGGCCGTCGTCTGCACCAGCCTGTACGTCATCTTCAAGAAGCGGGACTGGTTGTAACAGCCAGATCCTGCCTGGCAGGAATCCGCAGCGCCGCAGACCGGCCGCGTCTCGTCTGATGAGTGAGCCGCCCACCGGGGGCGGCCCCGGAGGGCGTGACGGGTCATGCGGTTCCGCGGTGCCCGAGTTCGGCCAGGGCCTGGTCGAGGGTGTGGGTGAAGAAATCGACGGCGGGCTCGTCGATGCACAGCGGGGGCTTGATCTTGAGGATGTTGAGGTGGTCGCCGGTGGGCTGGACGATGACGCCGAGGTCCAGCATCCGGTCGCAGAGCTCGGCGGTCTCCTCGGTGGCGGGTTCCAGGGTGGTGCGGTCGCGGACCAGTTCCAGGCCGAGGTAGAGGCCGGAGCCGTGGACGGCACCGATGATCGGGTGGTGGGCGGCGAGGGCCTGGAGGGCAGACTTGAGGCGGCCGCCGGTGCGGGTGGCGTTGCCCTGGAGGTCTTCGTCGCGCAGGACGTCGAGGACAGTGAGGCCGGCCATGCTGGAGACGGGGCTGCCGCCGGTGGAGGAGAAGAAGTAGCCCTGGTCGCGGTAGCGGTCGGCGATGGCGCGGCTGGTGATGACGGCGCCGAGGGGGTGGCCGTTGCCCATGGCCTTGGCCACGCACACGATGTCGGGGACGGCCTGCTGCTGTTCGAAGCCCCAGAACCAGTGGCCCAGGCGGCCGTAGCCGACCTGGATCTCGTCGGCGACGGCCAGGCCGCCGTGCCTGCGTACGGCGGCGTACACCTGCCGGAGGTAGCCGTCGGGGAGGGCGACGCCGCCCGCGTTTCCGTAGTAGGACTCGCTGAGGAAAGCGCCGGCGGGGCGGCCGGAGGCGGCCAGGTCGTCGATGACCCGGACGGCCTCCGGGGCGTAGGAGGCGGCCTGTTCGCCGCGGTGGCGGCCCCGGTAGGAATTGGGCGAGTCGACGGTGTGGACCCAACCGGGGCGGGTGGCCAGGGCGTTGGGGTTGTCCTGGAGGGAGGTGGAGACGGCGTCGGAGGCGTACGTCCAGCCGTGGTACGCCTCTCGGAGGGCGACGACGTCGTGCTGTCCGGTGGCGCCGATGGCGAGGCGGATGCCCAGGTCGACCGCCTCGGAGCCGGAGTTCACCAGGAAGACCGTGTCGAGGGGGTCGGGCAGGAGCGCGGCGAGGCGTTCGGTGAACTCCACGACGGCGGAGTAGTGGAAGCGGGAGTTGGTGTTGAGGCGGCGGAGTTGCCGGGAGACGGCCTGCTCGACGCGCGGGTGGGCGTGGCCGAGCGGGGTGACGTTGTTGACCATGTCCAGGTATGACCGGGCGTCGGCGGAGGTCATGTGGTGGCGCCAACCGCGTTCCATGCGGGGCGGGTTGTCGTAGTAGTGCTCCTGGACGGTCGCGAAGGCGGCCTCTCGGCGGGCGAGGAGGTCCGGCTGCGGCGTGGCGGCGGATACCGGCAGGCCGAGCAGCGGGGCGGGATCGGCCGTGAGGGCGAGCCAGCCGGGGGCGTACTCGGGCCGGACCAGCGGCGGGACAGCCGGTACGGCCTGCTCCTGGAGCGAGACGTGGAACCGGGCGCCCGCCGGGAGGAGTGCCAGCGGGTCACCGGCACATACCGGTGTGTCGGCGGCGGGGGCCGGCCGGACGGTGTCGGGGAAGGAGAGGTGCAGGGCGTACGGGCCGCAGGTGACGGCCAGGTGACCGGGGGCCGCCGCCAGTACCCGGCCGTCGTGCGGTGCGTTCAGTCCGGCGGGTTCGCCCAGCCATACGTCGATGCCGGTGGCGACGGTCGCCGGTGAGGTGGCGGACAGGGCGGGGGCGGCGGTGAGCCGGGCCCTGCCGTACGCGGTGGCGACGGCGGTGGCGCCCTCGGCGAGGAGGGCGGCGGCGAGGCGGTCGTCGGCCGTCCGGTCCAGCCAGGTGCCGTGGTCCATGGCGTCGGACTCGGCGGACAGGTCGAGGACGGCGATGGAGGCGGGATCGAGGGCGGGCACCAGGGGGCGGGCGGGTGCGGGAGCGGGGCTCCGGGTGGGGACCGGCCCGAGGGTCTCGGTGATCAGGCGGGTCATGACCGCCCCCGGGACGGCCGTGGCCTGTTCGAAGATGCGCCACTCGCGGTCGAGGGCGGCGTTGACGTAGGCGTTGTCGCCGTCGACGGCGGCCTGCTGACGTCCGCTGACCACCAGGGTCGCGGCGCGGAGCACGACCAGCGGCCACAGGGCGGCCGCCTCGTCGGCGGACAGCGGGCGGGTCTCGTGGAAGGCGCGGACCGCGGGCAGGACGTGGTGCGGCTCCATGCCGTCGTGGTGGAGCATCGAGGACAGGGGTATCGCGAGCTCGCACACCGCCCAGGTGTCCGTGAGGTCGCCGAAGTCGATGATGCCGTCAGGCAGGGGCAGCGGGCTGTCGGGCGAACGGACGAGGTTGTCGTCGGTGAGGTCCAGGTGTACGGCCTGGCGCGGGAGCCGGTCGGCGACCTCCAGCAGCGCGGCCCACGCCTCCGCGGCCGCGGAGCGTACGGCGGTACGCCGGTCCGTCTCGGTGACGTGCTCCAGGAGCTGTTCGACGACGCGCTCGGCGTGGCGGGGGTCCCATTGCAGTACGCGGTCCAGCCCGGGGTGCCGGAAGCCGCTCAGGGTGGTGCTGACCTGGCCGGCGATGCGGCCCATGGCGGCGACCGTGCGGGGCGCGAGGTGGCGCGGCCCCGAAAGCGTCCCGCCGGGCAGGTGCCGGAGCAGCCGGGCGGTGACGGGACCGCTGTCGGTGCCCACGGAGGCCGCCCTGCGGTTGCCCTCGGCGTCACGCAGGACGGTCGCCAGCCGCAGCCCGGGCTGCGCGTCGGCGATCAGGTCGGCGGCGGCGTCCTGGGCGTCGATCTCGGTCCCGGTGAAGGCCGGGTTCGCGATCTTCAGCACAGCCGTCGGTGATCCGTCGCCGTGGATCAGGAGGAAGTTGGCGTCCTGCTGGCTGCCCAGCGACTCGGCGCGTACGTCGAGCCCGAAGTGCTCGGCGGCGATCCGCCGCGCCTGGTCGGCCGTGACGCGCGGGGCGGGCAGGGCCTGGCGGGTGAAGAAGTCGACGGTGCGGGAACGGGGCTGGTGGTCGTACGTCATGCCGGGACCTCGGGTGCTCGGGGTGGGGGAGGAATGGGTGCGCGCCTACGGGGGGAAGTGGCGGCTGCGGGGGCCGTGCGCATGCAGAGCCGACCCGTCCCGGGGGGCGCGGGCGGGCAGGAAGGCGGCACGGATGACACCGCCGGCCCGCAGTGGACGGGGGACGTCGCGGGGTGGCGGGAGCGCTCCGGGCCCGGGGATTGCAGGCCGGGGGGCCGGATGGCGGGGCGGCGGCAGGCGGGGGCCGGGGTGGTCACACCGCCGGCCGTCCGGCCCCGGGGGGCCGTGCTCAGTCGACGTCCCAGAGGAAGCGGTGGGTGTGGATCCCGAAGTACGGGAAGTTCTCCACCGCCGCGACGCCCTCGATGGGGCGTACGACGTCGTTGACGAAGTCCAGCAGGTCGTGCGGACGACGGCAGACGACCTCCGCGAAGAGATCGAAGGTGCCGGAGGTGAGAACTGCGTAGACGATCTCGTCGTGGCGCGAGAGCTCGTCGGCCACGGCGCGCGGATCGCCGTCCACGCGGAGGCCGAGCATGGCCATGGTCTGGCCGCCCATGGCCATGGGGTCGGTGACCCCGACCACCTGTACCACCTTGGCGTCGATCAGCCGCTGGAGCCGCTGGCGGGCCGCCGAGGGCGACAGCCCGACCTTGGGCCCGAGATCGGCGTACGGGATCCGTCCATCCGCCTGGAGCTCGCGCAGGATCGCCCTGTCGATGTCGTCCATGACCCATTACCTCCTGTACGGAACCAGCAAAGCATCCGCCCGATTCAGGCGCAAGAGTCACATTGAACAATCGATTCCACATCCACAACAGCGGAATCGATTGCCCCTGCTCTCCGTGAGGGCCCACCCCGCCCGTTGGTACGATGCGTAACCCCGCCCTCCCCCGGGCCGCCTCCTGGCCGGTGGCCCGCCGACCTGCGGAGGCAGCCTCGGCTGGGGAGCGGCTGGGGAGAATGAAGCCCCGCTGGGGAGCGGCCGGGGAGAATCAGTCGCATCGATCGCCAGAACGCTGAAAGATCCTGAAAGGTGGATCGCCGCAGGCCGGGCCCCCATCCAGGCGATTTCCGCAGGTCAGCAGGGTGAGGGTGACGACTTCAAGAAGATCTCCTCCTGGGCCGCCATCCTCCTCCCCCACCCTGGGCGCCATCTGCGGCATGACCTGCGTTTCGTCCTCCAGCGCTCTGCTGGGCGGGCTTCCTCGGTGTCGTCCCCGGTGTAGTCCTCGTCCCGGCCCCCGGTGACACCCGCCGCCGTCGGCGCGGTTCGCGCTGCCCGCCGTTTCCGGGTGCGGGCCGCTACGGCGGCGATCCGCGCAGCCTCATGCGCAGAGCGGAGGCGTTCCGGCCCCGTTTCCCGGCCAGCCGTGCGTAGTCTGCTGACCGCTGGTGACCACGCCCTCCATCGAGGTCGGGGAGTACTTCTACTACGACGCCCCGGAGGACCCGACCGCGTTCGAGACCGGCAACGCGCTCTACCACTACGGATCGGAGAAGCTGCGCATCGGCAAGTTCTGCGCGCTGGGCGCCGGGGTGCGGTTCCTCATGAACCGGCCAACCTCCGCATGGACGGCCCCTCCGTTTCCCTTCCCGGTCATGGCGGATCCTGGACGGAATGCTTCGACCTGATCACCGGCCTGCCGAGCAACGTCGCGCCACCGGGCTGAGGCCGAGGGCGTGGTGGGCGAGCCAGAGGGTGTGGCGGGTTGGTGGGGAGTGGAGGGGGCGTTGGAGGAGGGCTTCCGCGCGGGCCAGGCGTTTGCGTACGGCTGTGGGGGACAGCGACAGGGCGGCGGCGGTGGCTTCGGTGCGGGCGTCGTGGTGGAGCCATGCGGTCAGGGTCTGCGCCAGGTGTGGGGGGTGGGTGGGGTCGGTCAGGGGCTGGAGCTGGGTGTGGGCCCACCGGGTGACGGCCGGCCGGTCCAGCAGGTCGTCCAGGCTGCGGAGTGCGGGCCCGCCGTGCTGGGGCCCGCCGGCGGGCCAGGGCGCGTCGAGGGCGCGTAGGGCGAGGGCGAGGGCCGACCGGTCGGCGAGTCGGTCGAGGTCGAGGGCGAGTTGGCGGGCGATGTGCCTGAGGCGTGCGGACAGGGTGTTGCGGTGGATGCTGAGGTGTGCCGTGGCCTGGGAGGGGCGGCTGAGCCAGGCTGCGGCGGTGGCGAGCAGTTCCCTGCTGCCGGGGTCCTGGGGCCGTCTGGCGCTGTGGGCTTCGCGCAGCGGGGCCAGGAGGCTTTCCGCCCATCCGGTCACGGCGGGGCCGATCGCGAGGATCAGGTCCGGGTGTGAGGCGAAGGCGGCCCGGCGGTCGGTGCGCAGGCGCGCAGCGGCCAGGGCGTGGACGGCCTGGGCGTATCCGGTGGAGGCGTCCGACAGCGCCACGGCGTCGCTCACGCCCACCACCCGGCATCCGTCCGTGGCCGGCTCGTCGTGGGGCGGGGCGAGGACGATGACGTGTCCTTCGTTCGCCGGACAGGGCACGGTCCACGCGTTCGGGGTGTTCGTCCTCACGCGGCCGGCGAGCTCACGGCGTGTCCCGGGTGCTCCCTCGAGGATCCAGACGCGGATCGCCCCGGGCAGTTGAGGCTGCAGCCCTGTCGAGAGCCGGTGCGCCGGCGCCGTGTGGCCGTTCATCAGCAGGTGCAGTGCCGCTTGGCGTGTGCGGTCTTCGGCCGTGGCAGCCCGGTGGCGCAATCGTTCGGCGTGCTCGGCCCTCCAGCACAGGCTCAGAGTGGATGCGGCGTCCGCGAGCAGCGGTGCCAGGCCGTCCGGGCCCGGCCGCGGCGCCACCGCCACGAGTACGGGGGCGGGCGCGGGCTCTGAAGGGCGCTCCAGGGAATGCAGGAAGACGGTGTGGGCCTCCGCGTCGAGGGCCATGGCCCCCGCCCGGCGCCGGCTGAGCTCGCGCACCCCGGAGCGGACGGCCTGCCGAAGGGCCCTGCCGGTTGCGTACCTCGGATGCCGGCCCGAGGACATGACCGCTCCGGAGGCGTCTACCAACAGCGCATCCGTACGGGTGTGGTCGGCGAGCCAGCCGAGCACCGCGTGGGATCCCCCTTTGCGGGCAGCGCGCTGCAGGGCCAGCACGTCATCGGCCCGTCGCACTCCCCGTCCTGGCACTCCTTCCTTCGTGTGCGCCGCTGACGTCCTGCTGGTCACGTGGGAACCCCCTTGAGGAATGAAGGTTGGAAACCGCCCGAGTGGCCCGGCCCACGGCCCGCTGTGCGTGCAGGCACCGGAATGCCGCCGTCACCGTGCGGCACGACACCAGCCGTCACGGCGGCCTGTCCTACGTTCGACACACACACCAACACCCGGCGGCTGTAGTGCAGTTGACTGGCATCGGCTCCGGGTCGATGGCTGCACCGCCCCTGTGTTTCCGACCAAGGAGAAGGCATGTTCATGCTGAAGAACGCAATCGCACGGATGATCACGGTCGCCCTGGCCGCACCGGCCCTCGCGTTGACGGTGTCGACGTCCGCATCGGCGGCGCCCCAGAGCGATACCGTTCACTGGGAGAACGCAGCCACGCACAAATGCCTCAACTGGGGCAACGACGTCTTCGGCAACTACGAGCTGGCTCGGCCGGGAGCCTGTGACACCTCCTACCACGGCTGGTCGCAGTGGAAGGAGGTGTCGGTGGACGGCAGGTTCTGGACGTTCCGGCCCGACGACACCGTGAACGGACACCAGAGCAACATGTGTCTGACGTCCTACAACACCCTCGTCTACCTGGAGACCTGCCAGGACGGGAACTGGTGGCAGCAGTGGGAGCAGATCTGGACGCCGGGCGGCTGGAAGCTGCAGCACCGGGGCGCCGACTGGGTGCAGGGCTTCTACCTCGACAGTGACGGCTCGAGGACGTACACGGAGCCGTGGAACGCCGGTCTGAACCAGGTGTGGCACTGACCGCATCAGACGAGGACCAGCGCGGCCAGGCCGAGGTGGATGCCGCCCGTCACGTATGACAGGCGGCGCTCTCGACGCGGGGTGCCGCGCAGGCGGCCCGCGAGGGCGGCACCGACGAGCGCGTAGCAGAGGTCGAAGGCGAGGGCGATGGCCAGGAAGACCGCGCCGAGTACGAGCATGTGGCTACGGGTGTCCGCGGGGGTCAGGCCGGCCGGCAGGAACTGCGGGAGGAAGGCCAGGAAGAACAGGACGACCTTCGGGTTGAGCAGGTTGACGAGGACGGCATCGCGATAGACGCGGATCGGTCGGCGTCGATCGGGAGGGGCGTCTGCGTCGCCCGCCGCCACGGCGGAGGGCGGGCGGCGGAGCGCTCCCACGCCGAGGTACGCGAGGTAGCCGGCTCCCGCATGACGCAACACGGCGAAGACGATCGGATGGTCGGTGACGAAAGCCGCCAGTCCGCAGACGGCGACCAGGACGTGGACGAGGGTGCCGGTCTCGACTCCGAGGGCCGAGACGATGCCGGCCCGCCCTCCGTCCTGCACGCTGCGCGTGAGGATGTAGATCAGGTTGGGTCCCGGCACCGCCACCAGGACGAGCGTGGCGAGGGCGAAGGCGGCGAGTGAGTTCATCCGCGTTCCAGTGCCGTGTGCATCAGGCCGAGGGGCGGGGCCCCGAGGTCGAACAGGGCGCCGTGGAAGCGGCGGAGCGAGAAGGCGCCGCCCCAGCGGGCCATGGCCTGCTCGCGCAGGTCGAGGATGGCGAACTTGCCCCAGGTGTAGCGGCCGTACGTGGGGTCGAACAGCCCGCGCTCGGCCTCGTGCAGGGCGGCGGGCCCGGCCAGCGAGACGTCCGCGGTGAACCGGGCCGCCGCGTCCGACAGGGTCATCGCTCCGGTGTGGAGGCCGATGGCGCAGGCGAAGCGGGTGACGCGGCGCAGCGCGTCCTGGGCGACCGCGACCGCGACGCGCGGGTCGCCGTCGCGGAAGCCCTGCTCCAGGGCCAGTTCCTCGCAGTAGTGGGCCCAGCCCTCGATGAAGGCGTCCGAGTGGAGCGTGCGGCGGACGTCGGTCGCGGCCCGGCGCAGCGCCCTGCCGTGGCTGGCGTGTCCGGGTGCCACCTCGTGGACGGCCATGTTGGGCATCAGGGTCCGGTTGAAGCCCGTCGACAGCCACTGGTCGCGCTCCGCCCCCGTCCACCCGGTGTCCGGGAGGGAGACGCGGAAGGCGCTGGGGGCGTCGGCCTCGTGGGGCGCGGACGCGAAGAGGCCGGCCAGGGACCGGCGCTGGGACTCCGGCATCGGCAGGACGTCCACCTCGACGTCGTGGTGCGGGACCAGATCGTGCCGGGCGGTCCAGGCGACCGTCTCGTCGACGAGCGCCGCGAACTCCCCCAGCAGGCCGTCGGCTTCGGGATGGTCGGCCTGCAGGGCCCGTACGGTATCGGCGGGCGCGGCCCTCGGGTCGACGCGGCGCAGCGATTCGTCGAGCAGGGCGCGCAGGCGGTCCCGTTCCGCATCCACCCGGGCGGACAGCGCGGCCAGGTCGACGGTGCGGGCTTCGGCCGAGCCGAGGAGCCGGGCGAGGGCCGGCCCGCCGAGCGCCGCTGACGGCGGGCCCTGGACGGCGGCCCGCTCCAGGTGGGCCACGAAACGGGCGTGTGCCCGGCCGGCGGCGGCGTGGACCGGGCCGCCCCGGGGGTCGAGGCAGGCGGCCAGACCGCGGGCGAGCGGCAGCGTGGCCCCGGCCAGCGGCGCGGGGACGCGGTCCAGTGACTCGATCGCCGCGTCCACGGCGTCGGGCCACCGGCCCAGGTGGGCCGTACGGGCCGCGTCCCGCTCGTTCCCGGGTGCGTAGGGGCGGTCGTAGCCGGTCGGGTCCAGGTTCTCGATGTGCCACAGGGGGTTGCTGCGGTGCAGTTCGAGTTCGCCGAAGCGGACCCGGAGGGCTTCCTCCGCGGCCGCCGCGTGCGCCTCGTCGTGCGGGTCCGCGTAGGGCTCGGTGCCGGCCGGTCCGGCCGGTCCGCCGAGCGCGGCGAGGCCGCGCCGTACGCCGTCCGGGGACAGGTCCTGGACGGTTCCGTCGTACTCGTGGCGTCCCGCGCCGTCGCGCGCCGCGGGGACGGAGAGGTCGCAGACGGCCGCCAGCCGGGGATCAAGGGGTGAGGTGGATGTGGAGGTCATGCCGTTAGCCTCGCGGCACGGGAGCCCGTGCTCCCGTGCCAATGGAGGGGAATGTGGACCGGAACCGTGAAGCGCCCGAGCCGGACGGGCTGATCGACCTGCTGGGCGACTGGAGTTCGGGCGAGGGGCCGCTGTACCGGCGGCTCACCGAGGCGTTCGGCCGGGCCGTGCGGTCCGGGGACCTGCGCGCCGGCGACCGCCTCCCGTCCGAGCGGCGGCTCGCCGACGCCCTCTCGGTCAGCCGGGCGACGGTGGTCGCCGCGTTCGACGTACTGCGCGGGTCGGGCCTGGTCGAGACGCGCCGGGGCAGCGGCACGCGGGTGTCGGGAGGGGCGGCCGGCCGCCGGGCGCCGGTGGACGGGCGGGTGCGCGGGGGCCGGGCCACCGCGGTGGTCCAGCGGCTGATCACACGACCGCCGGACCTCATCTCGCTGGGGCAGGCGGCCGAGGGCGGCGGTCCGGATCTGGGCCGGGCCCTGCTCGAGCTGGTACGGGAGGACCTGCCCGGGCTGCTCCGCGAGGCGGGCTACCACCCGGCCGGACTGCCCGCGCTGCGGAAGGCGATCGCCGCCCACCACACCCGGCACGGACTGCCGACCGTGCCCGAGCAGGTGGTGGTGACCACCGGTGCCACGCAGGCCGTCGCCCTGAGCGCCCAGCTGTACCTCGGGCGCGGGTCCACCGCCCTGGTGGAATCACCGGGGTGGCCGGGCTGCCTGGACGTCTTCAGGGCCGCCGGCGCCCGGTTGGTCGGCGTCCCGGTCGACTCCGACGGGGTCCGGATCGACCGGCTCGCCGCCGCGCTCGCCGGACACCGGCCCGCGCTGCTCTACCTCATGCCGACCTACCACAACCCCACGGGCGTCCTGATGTCCGCCGGCCGCCGTCGCCGGGTGGCCGAGCTCGCCGCCGAACACGGTGTCCCCGTCCTGGAGGACAGTGCCCACGAGGCGGCCCTCGCCCCCGGTGAGGCTCCCCCGCCGATCGCCGCGCACTCGGCCGGGGGAACCGTGCTGACGGTGGGTTCGCTGACCAAGGCCGTATGGGGCGGTCTGCGGATCGGCTGGCTCCGCGCACCCCAGGACGTCGTGGCCCGCCTGGCACGGCTCAAGGCGCTCGGCGACCTCGGCAGCCCGCTCCTGGACCAGGCCCTCGCCGCCCGGCTGCTCCCCGCGCTCCCGGCCCTCGCGCCCGAGCGGGCCCGCATCCGCCGCGAGCAGTTCGCCACCATGACCCGGCTCCTTGCCGAACGGCTTCCGCAGTGGAGCTGGCAGGAACCGCGGGGCGGCTCCGTCCTGTGGATCCGGCTGCCCGAGGGCACGGACGCCCGGGTCTACGCCCAGGTGGCGCTGCGCCACGGCGCGGAGGTCATCCCGGGCGACGCCATGGATCCGAGCGGCGCCCACGACGACCACATCCGCCTCCCCTGCTCCTTCGCCGCGCAGACCTCTGCGGAACTGGTGGACCGCCTATCGGCGGCTTGGGCCGCACACTCCCGCAGCAGTGCCCGTAGGCGGCACGGCCCGTCGGCGGATGCCGCCCCGGACGGCTGAGGGCCGCCCGTGCCCCGCCCGCCCGCACCTCGGCGGGCGAGGTGGGCGAGCGGGGCGGGGCGGGCGGGGTAGGGGTTACGGCTTCGGGAGGGTGCAGTCGGGGCGGGTGAGGTCGATCTTGTTGCCCGTGGTGATGCAGGGGACGATCTGGTAGGTCTCCTGGGCGTAGTTGATGCCCTGGCGGACCGTCACCGCGCCGTTCTCGTCGACCTCGCACGGGTTGTTGTCCGTGCAGCGGCCGCCGTCCTCATTGCCCGTGTTGTTGACCGCGACGACCTTGCCGGTCGTCGTGTCGATCACCGGGGAGCCGGAGGTTCCGCCGATGGTGTTGCAGGACGAGGTGTAGCGGACCGAGTCCTTCCAGGTCCAGGCGCCCTCCTTGAGGCGGTACGCGAACCCGTCGATGTTGCAGCTGTAGGTCCGCTTCCAGTACCCGGAGACCACCTTGATCGCGGTGCCCTGCACCGGGTGGGCGTCGTTCAGGGTGAGGGCGCTGATGCCGTACTGGCTCTGGATCTGGGCGTACGTCTTGGTGAGCTGGTAGATCGAGATGTCCGTGTCGGTCATCGTCGCGTACGCCACCTTGCTCGCCCGCAGCGTGCCCGCCCGCGAGCCAGAGGCGGTGAGCAGGGTGAAGGAGCGGCTGGACGGCTGGTCCTTGATGACCTCGCCCGCGGCCGGGAAGCCCGTCTCCAGGCAGTGCCCGTTGGACAGGACGAGGGCGGGGTCGCCCGGCTGCGAGTTCGGCGTGCGCACGACGGAGCCGGAGCAGTTGCTGAGCGCGACCGTCCCCGCGAAGTTCACGGCGACGGGCGCGGCTGCGCGGTCCTGGGTGGTGGTCGAGGCCGCGGCCGGGGCTGCCGCTGCTCCTAAGAGGAGCAGCGAGAGCATCGCGCCGACGAGAGGCTTGTTCATGTGGGGGTTCCCCTCTGATGACGAGACGACACAACCGAAGATCCTTCGGTTGTCATGTGCATTGTTGGGAGTCGCCTCGTCAACTAGCAAGGGGGCGACGCGATTTGGTATACGCCGTCAGTCGAGCAGGCGCTGCCGAAGACGGGTCGCGGTCTGCTCCGTGATGCCCACGCCGTCGGTGAGGTACGCGGCCACCGAGCCGTGGCGGGCGGCCAGGTCGGCGAGGGTCAGGGAGAGCACCGTGGCCGGGGCGCGGCCGTACGAGGGCCAGCGCATCGTGCGTCCCGGGTTGGCGGCGTGCCAGTCGGCCAGCAGGCGCTGCGTGGCCAGCTCCGTCAGCGCGAAGTCGGCCAGGATCTGCTCCTGCGACACCTCCAGGAGGGACAGGACCAGGGCGGCGATGAGGCCGGTGCGGTCCTTGCCCGAGGTGCAGTGGAAGACCGCGGGCCCCGGGCCGGCGGCGATGAGCTCGATGACCTGCCGGATCTCCTCCACCCCGTCCTCGGCCACCTCCGCGAAGCGGTCGGCGAGGTAGCGCCAGGGGTCGATGTCGGGGTCGATGGCGGCCTGGTCGTACGGGCGGTGCTCGATGCTCAGGTTGGCGTACGTGAACCGGCCGGGCTCCGGGACCCGGCCCCTGGCCTCGATCTCCCAGGGGTAGCGCAGGTCGATGACGGTGCGTATGCCGAGGCCGAGGAAGCGCTCCCAGTCCCCGCCCTCGCCCCCGCCCTGCAGCTTGCCCAGGGAGTCGGCCCGGTAGAGCCGGCCCCAGGCGACGGTGCGCCCGTCTGCCGTGCGGTAGCCGCCCAGGTCACGGAAGTTGTGCAGACGCCGGAAGGGGATGTGGCGGTCGGGTGGCGTATGCGGCTGCGGCTGTGCCTTCGTCTGCCTCTGCTGGGTCAACCGGGGCTCCTTTGCGGGATCTTGAGACCCAAGGATGCCCGTTGCCGCCCCGCGGGCGGTGTTCAGGGTTTTCCGGCAAGGTTCAGGCCGCCACCGGGTTCAACGCGGCGTACGCGAGCGGCGCCGACGGGTCGACGGTCACGTCGAACGGGGCGGGCTCGGCCCCCGAGCGGACCAGCAGGTCGCCGATCGCGGCGATCATCGCCCCGTTGTCGGTGCACAGCGTCATCGACGGCACCCGCAGTGCGATTCCGGCCGAGGCGCAGCGCCGCTGCGCGAGGTCGCGCACCCGGGAGTTGGCGGCGACGCCGCCGACCACCACGAGCGTCTTCACCCCGTACTCCCGGCAGGCGGCGACCGCCTTGCGGGTCAGCACGTCGGCGACGGCCTCCTGGAGCGAGGCGGCGCCGTCGGCGACCGGCAGCACCGCGCCGCGCCGCCGGTGCTCCTCCGCCCAGCGGGCGGCCGCCGTCTTCAGCCCCGAGAAGGAGAAGGCGTACGCGTCCTGTCCGCCCGCGGCCCGCAGCGGGCGCGGGAAGGCCACCGCCTTCGGATCGCCCCCGCGGGCGGCGCGGTCGATGGCCGGGCCGCCCGGGTACGGCAGGCCGAAGACCCGCGCCACCTTGTCGAAGCACTCCCCCGCCGCATCGTCCAGGGTGTCCCCGAGGTGCAGGATCGGCTCGCGCACGAGGTCCCGTACGAGCAGCAGCGAGGTGTGCCCGCCGGAGACGATCAGCACCACGCACGGGTCGGGCAGCGGCCCGTGCTCCAGGGTGTCCGCCGCGACGTGGCCGGCCAGGTGGTGGACCCCGTACAGCGGCACGCCCAGGGCGTACGCGAGGGTCTTGGCCCCGGCCAGTCCGACCTGGAGTGCGCCGGAGAGGCCGGGGCCGGTGGTGACGGCGACCGCGTCGAGGTCGCCGGGGCGCAGGCCGGCCTCGTCCAGGGCCCGGCGGACGACGGGGTTGAAGGCGTGCAGGTGGGCGCGGGCGGCGATCTCCGGGACGACGCCGCCGAAGCGGGCGTGCTCGTCCATGCTCGACGCGACGACGTGCGCGAGGAGGCGGCCGCCCTGCACGATGCCGGCTCCGGTCTCGTCACAGGACGACTCGATTCCGAGGACCACCGGAAGCCGACGCCGTGTCACACCACACCACACCCAAACCCTTATTGCGAACTCTTCGCAATAAGGTTACTGGCCGCGCGGCACCACCGTCGCCAGCACCGAGGGCAGGGGGTACCAGTCCGCGGAGGCGATGGAGGCGTGGTTGCGGGCCATCAGCCGGACCCGGTCCAGGGCCTGGGCCTCGGTCGGGTGGACGCCGTCGATGGCCGGTGCCACGTTGTGGGCGTCGGTGGCGATCAGCAGGTAGTGGTTGCGGTCGTACCAGGAGGTGTCGATGGCGCCGGACGCGTACGCGCTCGCGTCCCCGTCGAAGACCACGAACCAGGGGCGCAGCGAGGCGTCGGCGTAGCGGGCGCGCGGGTCGCCGGCCTCGGCGCGGTGCACGGCGGGGAAGGCGGCCGCCTGGGAGAGCCGGCCCGCGGCCGCGAGGGAGCGCAGGTGGGTGGCGTACTCCCGGTCGGTCCACAGGGTGTCGTTGCTGTTGCCCTCCTCCAGCGTGCCGGGGATCAGCTCGACGAGGAACTTCCCCGCCATGGCGGCCCGGCTCGGCCAGGCGCCGGCGCGGGCGGCGCTGTCCAGGTCGGGGTGGCCGGCGGCGAGCAGGCCGGGGCGGTAGAGGGCGTCGCCGAGCTTGGCGGCCAGGAGGGAGTCGAGTTCGGCGGGGCCGCGCCCGAGGTTGGCGGCGAAGCCGTCCTTGAGTTCGAGCTTCAGGACGATGGGCCGGTGGCCGGGGTGGGCGTCGTGCCAGCTGCGGATGTCGGAGAGGCAGCCGGCGAGGTTCTGGTTGCGGGACTTGGTGCGCAGCTGGGCGGGGCTGGTGGCGTTCTCGCAGTTGCTGTCGTTGCCGAAGGGGTTGTCGTGGGAGACCCGCCAGGAGCTGCCGAAGAAGTTGGTCCAGACGTCGAGCTCCAGCATCGCGGCGCCCGAGTCGAGGGCGTCCGCGAAGTAGGTGTACTTGGCCTTGTCGTACGCGTTGTGCACGCCGACGCCGGTCGATCCCGCGTACGGGAGGTCCCCCTGGGCCGCCGCGGCCGCAGCGCCCGCCGGGGCGGCCGCGCCCAGCAGGAGCGCCAGGGCCGAACATCCGGCGGCCAGCGCACCCGCCATCCGGACGCGCGTACGCGCCCCGATCCCCTTTCCTGGCCCTGTCCCCTTCCCTGGCCCCGTCGCCGTCGTCGCCGTCCCCGTCGTCGTCCCCGCCCGCATCCGCATCCGCATTCTCATGCTCCGGCTCCTTCGTCCCGCTGCGCCTACTGGTCGGTCACTTGCCAAACCCGGTGGAGACTAGGCCAGTTGGGTGGCGCAGGGAAGGACTGCGGATGACGGTCCGGAGGCTGTGAGGACGGCCACATTCCGTGGCGGAACTCCCGGCCCGGGGCCCCCGTAGAACAGGGCGTCGAGCAAGTCAGCGGGCGGGAGTGCCACATGTCGAGCAAGGGCCCCAGGGGCCACGGGCGGTCCATCGGGGTCCGGGTGGCCCTCGGCCTGTGCTGCGCGGCGCTCGCCGGCGGCGCCGTCCTCCTGTGGGAGTTCGGCGGCATCCTGGAGAACCACGCGGACGGCGATCCCGGCGCCGGCGCTTACGTCCAGGACCCGCAGGCCGCCGACCGCGCCGCCGAGGCCCTGCTCGACGGGGTCGTACGGGAGGTACCGGCCCCGGCGGGGCAGCGTGCGCAGGGCGGGCAGGCCGGGCAGGCCGCCGCCGACTGGCGGTCCGGCGGATGGCGGCCCTCCGCGCCTCTGGAGGCGGAGACCGCCGCCGCGGAACCCGCCGTCGGGGCGCTGTTCTCGCCCGGCGAGGACGGGGACGGCGACCACCACTGCTCGGGCGTGGTCGTGCACTCCCCCGGCGGGGACCTCGTCGCCACCGCCGCGCACTGCGTCTACCGGGGCGCCCTGGGCTTCCGCACCAACCTGGTCTTCGTCCCCGGCTACCGCGACGGCGAGGCCCCGTACGGGGTCTGGGTGCCCACCCGGATCGACGTGGACCCGAGCTGGAGCGAGGACCAGGACCCCGACCACGACGTGGCGTTCCTGCGGCTGCGCCGCCCCGGCCGGCCCGGCGAGCGGCTGGAGGACACCACGGGCGCCGAGACGATCCGGTTCCGGCCGCAGCTGCCGGCCCCCGCGCGGGTCGTGGGCTACCCGGGCGGGGCGGAGGAGCCGGTGGACTGCTTCAACACCGCCCGCGCCGACGGGCCCACGCAGTTGCGGCTGGATTGCGCGGACGTTCCCGACGGCACGAGCGGCGGTCCGGTGCTGACCGACGCCCACACCCTGATCGGCGTGGTCGGCGGTCGGGACGGGGGCGGCGACGAGACCACCTCGTTCAGCAGCTGGTTCGACGACGACATCCGGAAGCTGTACCAGCGGGCCGTCAGCGGCCGGACCTCTGGGGATCCGGGCCGCCGCTAGCCGCCGGCCGGGCCGCCGTCAGCCGCCCGGCGGGCCGTGGTGGGCCGGGTAGGCGGCGGCCGACGGGTTCGACGGCAGCCGCCACTTGGCCAGCACCCGGATCACCGTGCCCGGGCTCAGCAGGACGTTCGGCGAGGCCGACAGCGACAGCACGCCGAAGAACGGGCGGGAGATGGCCGGGTCGGAGTTGGCCCCCACGATCACCCGGTCCATGTACCGCTGCAGCACCTTCGTCGCCCGGTCCGGCGGCGGCCCCTCGGTCTCCGGGTAGCGCATGTCCTCGCTGGTGGCGATCTGCCAGGCCGCGTCCGCCGAGGCCGCGGTACGGCGCTGGATCCGCCGGGCGGCGCCGGCGATCTCCCGCGGGGCGAGCCCGCGGATCGACTCGGCCAGGGCCTCGGCGGCGAGGGCCGCCACGCTCATCCCGTGCCCGTACACGGGGTTGAACCGGCACGCGGCGTCGCCGAGCACCACGAACCCGGCCGGCCAGCGGTCGAGCCGCTCGTAGTGGCGCCGCTCGTTCGAGGTGGCGCGGAATCCGGTCGGCGCGGACAGCGGTTTGGCGTCGCGCAGGGCGTCGTACAGCGCCGGACTGCGCAGGCTGCGCGCGAAGTCGAGGAATCCCTCCTCCCCCGTCGGCGGGGCGTGCTCGCCGTTGCCGATCAGGGTCGCGAGCCAGCGGCCGTCGCCCAGCGGCACCAGTACCCCGCCGCGCGGGCTGTCGGGGCGGCCCTGGACGTACAGGCCGTGCCAGCGGCGCCCGGGGTCCGGCGGGACGTCGTAGTAGCGGCTGGAGTAGCCGAGGTGGGAGTCGTACCGGGTGGTCGCCGGGGCCGGGAGGCCGAGCGCGGTCAGCCAGGCCGGGGCCCGCGAGCCGCGGCCGGTGGCGTCGACCACGAACCGGGCCGACAGCGGGCCGCCTTCGCGCAGGGCGACCCCGGTCACGGTGCGGCCCTCGCCGGTGGCGAGGAGCCCGGTCGCCGGGGAGCCCGAGCGGATCCGGATGCGGTCGTCGCGCAGCACCTCCCGGCGCACGGTCCAGTCGAGGAGCTCCCGGTGCGCCACCAGGATCCGGGCCCCGGGCACCTGGCCGAACCAGTCGGCCGAGCTGAGCCACAGGAAGTCACGCGGGGACTCCATCAGGGCGGCCCCGGCGGCGAGCAGTTCGCGGGTGATGCCGGGCAGCAGCGCCTCCATCACCTCCAGGCCCCGCGACCACAGCACGTGCACGTGCCGGGACTGCAGGACGCCGCGCCGGAAGGCCGGTCCGGTGTCGGGGAGTTCGTCCCGCTCCACCACGGTCACCCGGGCGAAGCGCTGGGCGAGGACCCGCGCCGCGAGCAGCCCGGCGAGGCCGGCGCCGAGCACGACGGCGTGGTCGTCGGCCTCTGGGTGGTTGTCCGTATCGTCGTCCATGGCAGCGAGTCTCCCGTGCGGGTGGGCCTGGGTTCAGGTCCCACCCGGGGCGCCCCGGCGCACCACGGGGGCGGACGGGCTCACGGCAGGGCGCCCGTGGTTCCGGCGGCGGGGTCCGTCGAGTGCCCCTGGCCGGCCGGCTCCGGCCCCGCCGGCGTTTGCCGGCCCCCGGCTACGAACCTCGCCCTGCCGGGCAGCGGGTCCGGCCATTCCAGCCTCGCCGGCGTATGAGGCGCGGGGTTTGGGGCGGAGCCCCAAGGAACCCGGCTCCGCCGGGCACCGGGCTCCGCCCGGACCCTCCCCCAGCTACCGC
>NZ_JBEYXK010000039.1:0-57481 GCF_040645035.1 Streptomyces sp. NPDC046876
CGCCGGGCCAGGGCGGCGGGCGGCGG
The DNA here is from genome assembly GCF_040645035.1 of Streptomyces sp. NPDC046876. NCBI lineage: Bacteria > Bacillati > Actinomycetota > Actinomycetes > Kitasatosporales > Streptomycetaceae > Streptomyces > Streptomyces sp. NPDC046876. The sequence continues at coordinate 27 of NZ_JBEYXK010000039.1, forward strand.
GGCGCGCCCCCCCAAGGATCCCGGCTCCGCCGGGCACCGGGCTCTGCCCGGACCCGCGCCTCAATCGCCGGCGGGGCTGATGTCGCGGGATCCGGCTTTGCCGGGACTGGCTTTGGTCGGCGAGGTCGGCGAGGGCGGCGGGATCGGGCCGATACCAAAGATTCCGATCTTTCCCGGGCAGCATGCCTCCCCCCGCGCGTGCGCGGGCGTACGCTGAACCCCCCGAACCGGCCTGGGGGGTACCAGCCATGACGGACCGCCGGACCCACGGACGGCGCACCATGTTCGAACGCGAGACGGAACTCGCCACCGCCGACGAGGCCCTGGACCGGCTCTCCGGTCCCGGCCCCGACGGCCGCCCCGGCACGGGCGGCGGCCTGCTCGCCTTCTCCGGCCCCGCCGGACTCGGCAAGACCACCCTCCTCGCCGAGGTCCGCCGCCGCGCCCTCGCCCGCTCGTACACCCTCCTGTCGGCCCGCGGCGGCGAACAGGAACAGCGCCAGCCCTTCCACGTCGCCCGTCAGCTCATCCAGCCCCAGCTCGCCGGCCGCACCGAGGCCGAACTGAAGGAAACCCTGGGCAGCTGGTACGCCATCGTCGGCCCCGCCCTCGGCCTGTGCGCCGCCGAACAGGGCGCCCCGCCCGACCCCCAGGGCCTGTGCGACGGCCTCGACTGGGTCCTGACCCACCTCGCCGTCCAGCGGGCCCCCGTCGTCCTCGTCCTCGACGACGCCCACTGGGCCGACCCCGAATCCCTCTCCTGGCTCGCCGCGTTCGCCCCGCGCGCCGAACACCTCCCGCTCCTCCTCGCCGTCGCCTACCGGCCCGACGAACTCCCCGCGCACGCCGACGCGTTCCGTACGCTGCCCGGCCGGGCCGGACACCGCCCGCTCGCCCTCGCCCCGCTCACCGCAGAGGCCGTTGCCGGCCTGGTCCGCGACACCGTCGGCGGCCACGCCGACGACGCCTTCTGCCACGAGGTGTGGGCCGTCACGGCCGGCAACCCCTTCGAGGCCGTCGAACTCACCGCCAAGGTCCGCGAGAAGGGCCTGCCCCCCACCGCGGCCGGCGCCCCGCAGCTGCGCGACCTCGCCGCCGCCCAGCGCGGCAGCGGCCTCGTCGCCCGGCTGGAGCGCCTGGGGCCCTCCACCGTCCGCTTCGCCTGGGCCTGCGCGGTCCTCGGCACCGCCATCCCCCGGGACCTCGCCGCCCGCGTCGCGGGGCTCGGCGCCGAGGAGGCCGCGGCCGCCACCGGCCGGCTGCGCGAGGCCCGCATCCTGGCCGCCGCGGCCGAAGACCCCGACACCGGGCTGGAGTTCGTCCACCCGCTCATCGCCACCGCCCTGTACCGGGCCATCCCCGACGCCCTGCGCACCGCCCTCCACGGCCAGGCGGCCGCCGCCGTCGTCGACGCCGGGCTCGGCGCCGGAGCGGCCGCCCGCCACCTGCTGGAGACCCACCCCGACAACGACCCCTGGGTGGTGCGGATCCTGCGCGAGGCCGCCGCCGAGAACCTCCGGGCCGGCGCCCCCGACGCCGCCCGCCGCCAGCTCGCCCGCGCCCTGACCGAGCCGCCCGCCTTCGACGAACGGGCCGCCGTGCTGTACGAGCTCGGCTGCGCCTCCCTGCTCACCGAACCCGCCCACACCGTCAACCACCTGCGGGCCGCCCTCGCCGAACCCGTCGACGACCCGGCCCTGCGCCAGGGCATCGTCATCCGCCTCGCCCAGGTCCTCGCCCACAGCGACCGCCTCGCCGAGGCCTCCCGCACCCTCGCCCGGGAGATCGCCGCCACCGCCGACGTCCGGGCCCGACTGCGCCTGCAGTCCGAGCAGTTCATGTGGGACGCCTTCGACGCCGCCGAAACGGACTCCCCGGCCCGCTCCCGCCGCCTGGCCCGGCTCGCCGACCGGCTCACCGGCCGCGACCTCACCGAGCGGTACATCATCGCCCTGCGCGCCTGGGACGCCTGCCTGCGCGGCGAACCCGTCGAGACGGCCGTGCACCACGCCGACCGGGCACTAGGCAACGGCTTCAGCTGGGCGCACGAGGACCGCGGCTTCGAGGTCCCCGTCCTCGCCGCCCTCGTCCACATGTACGCCGACCGGCCGGACCGCGCCGAGGAGCTGTTCGAAGCGGGCACCGCCGAGTTCGAACGGCAGGGCTGGCGCGGCGCCCACCTGTCCTTCGCGTACAGCCTGCGCGCCTACATCCGCTACCGGCGCGGCCGGCTCGCGGACGCCGAGGAGCTGGCCCGCTCCGGCCTCCGGCTCGCCGAGCGCGTCGGCCGCCGCACCCCCGTGCACTGGTACGCCGTCGCCATCCTCCTCACCACGCTGCTCGCCCGCGGCCGCACCGACGAGGCCTGGGAGCTGGCGCAGGAACACGCGTACGACCGGCCCTTCCCGGCCGCCGTGGTCTTCCCCGACTCCCAGACCGTGTACGCCGAACTCCTCCTCGCCAAGGGACGGCCGAAGAAAGCCGCCGCCGAACTGGAGGCCGTGGACCGCCGACTGAGCCCGCGCGGCATCCAGAACCCCTCCTGGTGCCCCTGGCAGCTGCTCCTCGCGCAGGCCGTGCACGGAGAGGACCCCGAGCGGGCCCGCGCCCTCGCGGCCGACGCCGTGCGCCGCGCCCGCGCCTTCGGGGCGCCCTCCGGCGTCGGGCAGGCCCTGCGGGTCGCCGCGCAGGTCGCCGTACCGCAGGACCGGCCGGCCCTGCTGACGGAGGCGGTGGCCCTGCTGTCGGCCTCCCCGGCCCGATACGAGCTGGCACTCGCCCTGGCCGCCCTCGGCACCGAGCGCGGCGACGCGCAGCTCCTGGCCCGGGCCGCCGCCACGGCCCGGGAATGCGGCGCCGACGGCCTCGTACGGGACACGCAGCTCGCCCTGGCCGCACTCGACGACCCGGCACCCCGCGACACGGCGGGCGGCCCGGAGCCCGTACGGCAGCCGGACGCGCCGACGGCGTTCGCGCGCGGCACGGCCTGATCGGACCGGCCGGCCCCGAGGGGAAGATCCGGCCACGGACCGCCACCGGCGGCTCGGCAGCGCCCGGGCCGAGGCCCCGGCCCCGGGGAAAGGCGGTCCGAGGGACCTCCGGCGAGGACCCGACCGGACCGCCCGCACCGCCTCCGACCTGCTGCTCTTCCTCCGGAAGCGGATCCCGGCCACCGATGCGCGCACCACCGGCGACGCGCACCGGACGGGCCACCGGTCCACCCCCGCCCCGCCGGTCCGGCCCGCCGCGGCCCCGCCGGACCCGCCGGCCCGGCGCTCCGGCGGGGGACGGGCCCCCGGGGCCGTAAATCCCGCCCGGCCACGTACCATGGCCGCATGTCCTTCCTCCGCCGCAACCGCGCCGCCACACCCGCCGGCCCGGACTTCGACGTCCTGGCCATGGACCCGGGGGACTGGCCGGGCAATCTCGGTGCCGGGCTGCTCCCCGCGCCCGACGGCAGCTGCCAGGGCGTCTTTCTCCGCTACGACCTGTTCGGCGGACGCGGCCCCGCAATGATCATCGGCAACCTCCCCGAGGGCTCCCCGGCCCGCGACCTCGGCGAGGGCCAGGTCCCCTTCGAGGTGGCCCAGCTCCTCGACGCCCTCGAGAACGACGAGGACGTCGAGGTCACAGGCATCGAGGACTGCCCCGTCATGCAGGGCGACAACCTCCTCATCGTCCGCAAGGTCAAGCTCTCCGAGAGCCGGATCAGCTGCGTCCAGTTCGACCGCAGCGACAACGTGCTGGTCACCATCGCCAGCTGGGACCGGCCCATCACCGACGACCTGTACGCGCTGCTGAAGCCGCTCCCCGCCGAGCTCTTCCAGCAGGGATAGCCCGGCCGGCGCCTCCGGCGGGGCCGGCGCCGGAGCCGGCCGCGGCAGGCGGGACGACCCTCGGCCGCCGCGTCCCGGCGCAGGGCTCAGGGCCGCCGGCTCGGGGCTCAGGCGTCCGCGATGTCGTTCGCCGCCACGTAGCCGAAGGTCATCGCGGGGCCGATCGTCGACCCCGCCCCCGCATAGCTGTGCCCCATCACCGCCGCACTCGCGTTCCCCGCCGCCCACAGCCCCCGGATCACCGAGCCGTCCGGGCGCAGCGCCCGGGCCCGCGCGTCCGTGACGATCCCGCCCTTCGTGCCCAGATCGCCCGGCACGATCCGGAACGCGTAGAACGGCGGCGCCCACACCGGGGCCAGACACGAGTTCGGCAGCACCCCGGGGTCCGTGTAGTAGTGGTCGTACGCCGTGTCGCCCCGGTGGAAGTCCGGGTCGGATCCGGCGAGCGCCTGTGCGTTGAACCGGCTCAGCGTTGCCCGCAGGGCGGCGGCCGACACCCCGATCTGCCCGGCGAGCCCGTCCCACGTCCACGCCTTCTTCACCGCACCCGCCTCGTACCAGGCGTCCGGGAACACGATGGTCGGCAGCACGTCCTTGAACAGGTACTTGCTGCGGTAGCTCTGATCCACGATCAGCCAGGCGGGAACGTGGGAGCCGGGCGCGCCCCGGTCCCGGTCGTACATCACGTGCACCACGTCGCTGTACGGGGCCGCCTCGTTGACGAAGCGCGCCCCCGCCCCGTTCACGATCAGCCCGCCCGGCAGGGTGCGTTCGGCGAGGCAGAAGTACGGCTCCCCGGGCAGCGGGATCGTCGGACCCCACCACGCGTCCTCCATCAGGGCCAGCGCCGCCCCGGCCCGCTGCCCGGCCCGGATCCCGTCGCCCGTGTTCTCCTTGGCGCCCACCGACCACTGCGTGCCGATCGGCTGCTGCTGGTACTGGTCCCGCATCTGCGCGTTGTGCTCGAAGCCGCCCGAGCCGACGACCACGCCCTTGCGGGCGCGGACGACGCCCCGTAGGCCCTCCTTCTCCACGACGACCCCGGTGACGGCCCCGCCCTCCTGCACCAGGTCCACCAGCGGGCTGTTCAGCCACACCGGCACCCCGGCCCGCATCAGCCCGGCCCGCAGTCCGGCCGCCAGCGCCTGTCCCATGGTCAGCGGCTTCTCCCCGTACAGCGCCGCCTTCGCACCGCGCGCCAGGCACTCGGTGGAGACCGCCAGGCCCTTGGCGCTGACCGCGGCCAGGGTGAGCCACTTGTAGTCCTGGCTGAACACCACCATCCCGGCCGGCACCGGCATGTACGCCGGGTTCAGCCGGGCGAGCTCGGGGCCCAGCACATTGCCGTCGAGCTGGTCGGGCTCGATCGAGCGGCCGTTCGGGAGGCCGCCCGGCAGGTTCGGGTAGTAGTCGCTGTAGCCGTCCATGTACCGGAAGCGCAGCGGGCTGTTGGCCATCACGAAGTCCAGCATCCGGGGGCCGTTGGCGAGGAAGGCGGCCTGCCGGTCCGCGGGCACCTCGGGACCGACGACCGCCGCCAGGTACGCCGCCGCCTTCTGCGGGGTGTCGGGCACGCCCGCCCGCAGGATCACCGAGTTGTTCGGCAGCCAGATACCGGCCCCCGAGCGTGCCGCCGAGCCGCCGAAGGTCGGGGCCTTCTCGACCACCAGGACGCTCAACCCGCGCCGCGCGGCCGTGAGCGCGGAGGTCATCCCCGCGGCCCCCGACCCGACCACGACGACGTCGTACTCCCCGAGCGGAGCCCCCTCGGCCGCCCGCGCCACGGCGGACGGCAGCACGCCGGCCCCGGCGGCGAGCACGCCGGCCCCGGCCCCGGCGAGGACGGTCCGGCGGGAGGGGAGGGCCGCGGGGGCGGGGGCGGGGGCGGCGACGGAGGCTGAGGCTGAGGCGGTGACAGAGGCTGAGGCGGCGACGGAGGCATGGCTCGCGGTCATGGGCGGGCTCCAGCGGGAGGGGGAGAACGGCTACCTGATGCCGAGTCACAAAAAGGTGTTCGGGGGATCATGTGAAGTCAAGGCACGCGCAGCGACGGCACCGCCCGCCGCCCCCCACGGCAGGCACCCGGCCCCGAACGCACGAAATCCCGTGGTACGCACACGGGGTGCGTACACGGGATTTTCGTGACGGGGCGCGGGACCGCAGGGGTCAGCGGGTCCCCACCGCCGCGCGGACCGCCCTGCGGGCCATGCCGCAGTCGTCGTGCAGGCGGCGCAGCAGCAGCCGCTGCTCCTCGCCGGAGGACAGGGCGCCCGCAGGGAGGGGCTGGGTCGGGCCGGCCGCAGCCATGGAGCGCTGCACCGCCGTCTCGGACATCCGGATCTCCCGGGTCAGCACCAGCATCAGGTTGACCAGGAAGGCGTCCCGCGCGGCCGGACCGGCCGCCTGGGCGAGCCGGCTGATCTGGCTCCGTGCGGCCGGGGCGTCGCCCAGCACCGTCCACAGCGTGGCCAGGTCGTAGCCGGGCAGGTACCAGCCCGCGTGCTCCCAGTCGAGCAGCACCGGCCCCGCAGGGGACAGGAGCAGGTTCGACAGGAGCGCGTCACCGTGGTTGAACTGCCGCTGTACGCCGGCCAGCTTCAGCCCGTGCAGCAGCTTCTGCAGGTCACCCAGGTCCCGGTCGGTCAGCAGTCCCAGCTCGTGGTACCGCGCGATCCGCTGCGCGTAGTTCAGCGGATCCCCGAACAGGTCCGTCGGCGGCCGCCACTGGTTCACCCGGCACACCGCGCCCAGCGCCGCCCGTACGTCGGCCCGCGGCGGGGCCTCCACGGGGTGGCGCTGCAAAGCCGCGACCCGGCCCGCCATCCGTTCGACCACCAGCGTGCAGTTCTCGGGATCCGCGGCGATCAGCCGCGGCACCCGGACCGGCGGGCGGTGACGGACGAACGCCCGGTACGACGCTATTTCGTGCCGGTACCGCTCGCGCCACTCCGGCGAGTGGTCCAGTAAAACCTTGGCGACGGCGGTCATCCGCCCCGTCGTCCCGACCAGGAGGACCGACCGTCCGCTGCGGCGCAGCACCTGCACCGGCGCGAACTCCGGACAGATCCGCTGCACCGAGGCGAGCGCCGTGCGCAGCTGCGCACCCTGCGGCCCCGAGAGGTCGATTCTTCCGCTGAGCGGCTGAGCTCCGGCACCCGGCATCCGCCGCGCCCGCACGGCGCCCTGCGCCGCTGCTGCCGCGGGCCGACCGGGATCGAGGTAGGGGCCGCCGCCCGCCTGGAGCGTGCGGTGCGGCCGGACCGGGGCTGACACGGAGGACGTTGCTGCGTACATGGCTTGCTGTTCCCTTCGTGCGCCGACGAGTTCGTACGCCGCCCCGCCGATCCCGTACTTCACCCTGGGGAGTTCCGCCGGTGACCGGGTCGGGGAGGCGCATTCCTACCTGACACCAGGCGGTGGGTGGCGGACCATGTTGCGTGCCCTGGCGAAGCCTGGCGAATAGTCACAGGGCATCTGACGGCGGGCTACTGTCAAATCAGCCGAGAACCTGGGGGCTTGACGTGAGCAAAGGACCAAACACCCGCCTCAACGACCTGTTCGGCCTCGCCGGCTGGTCGAAGGGCGAGCTGGCGAGGATGGTCAACCGGCAGGCGGCGGCCATGGGCCACCACCAGCTGGCCACCGACACCTCGCGGGTGCGGCGCTGGATCGACATGGGGGAGACCCCCCGCGAACCGGTGCCCACCGTACTGGCAGCCCTGTTCACCGAGCGGCTCGGTCGTGTCGTGACCATCGAGGACCTCGGGTTCGTACGGCAGCGGCGCACCACCAAACGGCAGCCGGACGGGGCGAAGGAGAACCCCGACGGAATGCCCTGGGCGCCCGAACGCACAGCCGCGGTCCTCACCGAATTCACGGGAATGGACCTCATGCTCAACCGTCGCGGTCTGATGGGCGCGGGAATGGCGCTCACCGCCGGCTCCGCCCTCAGCAACGCCATGCACGACTGGCTGCACACCGACGCAGGCACTGCCGGGGGCGCGCAGCGCTTCGGCGACTCCTTCCAGGCCGACCCGGCGGGCTTCGACCGCTACGAGGCCGCCCCCATCGGCTCCCAGGAGATCGAAGCACTGGAGCGCTCGGTGGAGGTGTTCCGGGCCTGGGACGCCTCGAGAGGCGGCGGACTGCAACGCAAGGCCGTGGTCGGCCAGCTCAACGAGGTCGGCGGGATGCTGGCGTACCACCACCCCGACCACCTGCAGCGGCGGCTGTGGGGCGTGGCGGCCAACCTGGCGGTGCTGGCGGGCTGGATGTCCCACGACGTGGGCCTCGAACCCACCGCGCAGAAGTACTTCGTCATCGCGGCGCACGCGGCCCGCGAGGGCGGCGACCGGCCGCGCGCCGGGGAGGCGCTCTCCCGGGCCGCCCGCCAGATGGTCCACCTGGGCCGGCCGGGCGAGGCCCTGGACCTGATGAAGCTCGCCCAGTCCGGCTCCGGTGAGCAGACCCTGCCGCGCACCCGCGCCATGCTGCACACCATCGAGGCCTGGGCGCAGGCCGCCATGGGCAAGGGGCAGGCCATGCGCCGCACCCTCGGGGAGGCCGAGGAGCTGTTTGTCTCCGACAAGGGGGACGTGCCCCCGCCCTCGTGGATGCAGCACTTCGACGAGGCGGACCTGCACGGCATGCAGGCGCTGGCCTTCCGCACCCTCGCCGACCACGACCCCTCCGCCGCACCGATCGCGCAGCGGCACGCCCGGGAGGCCCTGCGGCTGCGGGGCAACGGCTACCAGCGGTCGCAGATCTTCGACTACATCTCCATGGCCTCGGCGTGCTTCATCGCCGACGACCCGGAGCAGGCCGACCGCTACGCCCGTCTCGCCCTGGTCTCCATGAACGAGACTTCCTCGCACCGGACTTGGCACCGGCTGCGCGAGATGTACCGGCTCACCGGCCAGTACGCGGGCTACGGGCGCATCGAGGACCTGCGGGCGGAGATCAAGCTCGCCCTTCCCGACAGCCCGGTGCAGCAGACCGTCTAGGGCGTGCGGGAGAACCGTGCGAGCGAAACGGGGCCACAACGGGGCACACGAGAGCGAGGCCGCGCCGTCCGGCGCGGCCTCGAACCCCTTGAGGGCCTTGGGCTACTGATCGACAGGGCCTGATCGGTGCGGCCCGACCCGGTGGCGGATCAGTCGCCGATCCGGGCTACCAGGACGCAGGCGTCGTCCTCGCGCCGGCCCTCGCCGAACTCCTCGACGACCATCCGCAGGCATTCCTGGGCGGACCGCGCCGCCGTCAGCTGCGGGGCGAGTCCCAGCAGCCGCTCGGTGCCGTCGGCCCGACTGAAGTCGACCCTGCGCGGGGTCAGCCCGTCCGTGTGCAGGACGAGCACGTCGCCGGCCTCGAGCCGCTCCTCGGCCTGGCCGTACGCCGCCCCGGAGGTCGCGCCCAGCAGCACGCCCTCGGGCGGTACGAGGGCGCGGCCGCTGCCGCCGCGGAACAGCAGCGGTGCCCGGTGGCCGGCCTGCGCCCAGGACAGCAGCCGGCGCTCGGGGTCGTAGTGGCAGCAGAGGGCCGATCCGAGGGCGGGCTGCACGGAGGTCTCCAGCAGCTGGTTGAGCCAGCCCATCAGCGGGCCCGGTTCGATTCCGGCCATGGCCATGCCGCGCAGCGCGCCGAGCATCATCGCCATGCCCGAGGTGGCGGTCACCCCGTGGCCGGTGAGGTCTCCGACGGTCAGCATCGAGCGGCCGTCGGGGAGTTCGAGGGCGTCGTACCAGTCGCCGCCGATCAGGGCGCTGGTCGCGGCGGGCAGGTAGTGCCCGGCCACGTCGAGGGCGCCGGTGGTGTCGTGCGGGAAGCGCAGGGAGCCGCGCCACGGGGGCAGCACGGCCTCCTGGAGCTCGACCGCCAGCCGGTGCTCGGTCTGCGCGATCTCCCGCCGACGCTGGAGCGAGTCGCGGGACTCGCGCACGGCGCGTTGGCTCCGGCGCAGCTCGCTCACGTCCCGGAGCACGGCCCACATGGAGGCGGTGCAGCCGTCGGAGTCGAGGACCGGCTCGCCCCGCATGTGCAGGGTCCGGACTCGGCCGTCGGCCCGGACGATGCGGAACTCGCCGTCTATCGGCTTGCCGTCGACCAGACAGGCCGTCACCATCGCGGTGAGCAGCGGCTGGTCCTCGCTGAACAGGGTGGAGCCGAGTTCGTCGAGGGGGAGGGGGCCCGACTCGGGCGAGCGGCCGAAGATCTGGAAGAGCTCCTCGGACCAGCTGACCTCGTCGGTCAGCAGGTTCCACTCGGCGCTGCCGACGCGGGTCTGCTGGGCCTCGGTCTCGGCCTCCGCGACGGCGTCGGGCCCGGCCTCCGGGAGCTCCTCGAGCACGGGCGCGGGGGGCAGGCCCTCCTTGAGCTGGCCCAAGTGCTCACGCAGGTCGTCGAGGTGGTGCACGGCGAGGTCGCACAGCGCGCGCTGCCAGCGGCCCTGGGCGTCGTCGTCGTCGACGACGGTGTCCCGGCGCACTGCGTCCACGTCGCCGCGCAACCGCCGGGTCTGCGAGATCAGTGCGTCCACCGACCCCGGCTGGGGCGGCTGCGCGGGACGGTCCGCGAACAGGTGGGGCGGCATGAGAACTCCGATACAGGCGCGGCACGGCCAAGTCTGAAGGAAGGACCGATTACGACTGTTGCACAGGCTGCGACGGCCTGTAAGGCGTTTGGCAACATCCGTAACGTTCTTGCTTCGGGCATATGCCTAGGGCCTGCCGGACCTCCTCCTGACTGTGCGAATGATTCCGGTCAGCCCTGCCGGGACCTGCGGAGAGCGCCGCCACGGAGAGCGCCGCCCGTCACACCATGAGCGGCACCGGGTGGATCTCGTCGGCCGGGTGGCCCGTGCGCTCGTGGATCCGCATGACGGCGTCCGCCGAGGGCGCCTCGGACAGGCAGTAGACGGTCCCGGACGAGGGGTCGGCCCATGCCTGCTCGAAGTGCACCTTCTCGTCGCCCTCGATCGCCAGGTCCGCCTTGTGGGCGGCCATCAACTGCTCTTTCGTGATGCCCTTCATGCCGTGGTGGACATCCATGTACTTCGCCACCGTCGAACACCTCCTCGCGTGCTCCGGTCGAACGGTTCTGGTACTTCCATCGTCCGCCCGTGGCTGGAAACCGGCCTTCCGGGCGGGCCGGATAGCTCACCTGAGCGAGCCGTCACCCCCTTCGGGGCGCCGGGCTCGTACGGAGCGTCGATCAACCGCCCCACCGGGTTACCCCCGAACGAAGGACCCTCTCCTGCGCGTTCCGGGGGCGCCGGACGCCGTTCCGCTTCCCAGGTGTACCGCAGATCGCTACCCTACGTGTCGGTAATGAGCCAGGAGCGGCCCGTGTCAGCGGGTCCCGCGCGGGGTGGGGGCACAGCGACATGACCGGGCAGGGCCTGCGCGACGGGCAGAGCCGGGCGGACGGACACCGTCCGGCGGGGGAGCGGAGCCGCGCGGAAGGGCGCAGTCCTGCCGAGGGGCACAGTCCCGCGGAGGGGCACAGCCGCCGTTCCTTCCTCACCTACCTCGTGGCCGCGCCCACCCTCGCGCTCGTCACCCGCGCCGGGGCCGATGCCCTCGCCCCGCAGCCCGCCCACGCCGTCGTCCCCTCCCTGCCCGCCCCCGCGGACCTGGTCGACCTCGGCGACCTGTTCATCCTGGCCGGGGCCCCCACCGCCACCCTGCTGGTGCTGACCGTCGAAGCGGACGGGAGCATCCGCTTCCGGCTGCCGCGCGAGGAGGTCGGCCAGGGGCTCACCACCGCCGTCGCCATGCTCGTTGCGGAGGAGCTCGACGCGCCGCTCGCCTCCGTACGCGTCGAACTGGACGACGCCCGGCCCGAGCTGCTGTTCAACCAGCTCACCGGCAGCTCCAACTCCATCCGCTCGCTGTACGGGCCGGTCCGCCAGACCGCCGCCACCGCCCGCGCCCGGCTCGTCGCGGCTGCCGCGCGCCGCTGGAACGTGCCCGCCTCCACCCTGACCACCGCAGGCGGCGCCGTACGCGCCCCCGACGGGCGCACCGCCGGCTACGGCAGCCTCGCCGCGGCCGCCGCCGAACCCACCCTGGCCGTCCTCGGCGCGCACCCCAAGGACACCGACCGGCACACCCTGGTCGGCCGGCCCACCGGCCGGATCGACGCCCGGGCCATGGTCACCGGCGCCCAGCGCTACACCCTCGACCTCGACGTGCCCGGCGCCAAGCCCTGCGTGGTGCGCCGCCCGCCCACCCTCGGCGGCACCGTCCGGTCCGTGGCCAACCTCGCCGCCGTCCGCGCCATGCCCGGCGTCCTGCACGTGGTCACCGTCCCGACCGGTGTCGCGGTCGTCGCCGAGACCTTCGGCCAGGCCCTCGACGCCAAGGCCGCCCTGCAGGTCGCCTGGGGCCCCGGTCCCGCCGACGGGCTGTCCGATCCGGAGGTCCGGGACCGGCTGCGCGCGGCCGCCCCGGCGCCGCTGCTGCCGCCGCTGCTCACCCCGTACGTCGACGCCGAGTTCGACTTCGCCTTCGTCAGCCACGCGCCGATGGAGACCAACTCCGCCGTGGCCGACGTCCGCGAGGACCGGGCCGAGATCTGGTCCGGGCTGAAGTCCCCCATCGTGGCCCGCCAGACCATCGCCGCCGAACTCGGCCTGCCCGTCGACAAGGTCACCGTCCACGTGGTCCAGGCCGGCGGCTCCTTCGGGCGGCGCCTCTTCTTCGACGCCGCCCTCGAGGCCGCCCGCGTCTCGAAGGCCTGCCGTCGCCCCGTCCGGCTGATGTGGACCCGCGTCGACGACACCCGGCACGGCCGGATGCGGCCCGCCACCCACCACCGGATCCGCGCCACGTACGCGCTCGGCGAGGTGCTGAGCTTCGAGCACCGGGTCGCCGCCGCCGAGACCGACTTCCGGCACGGGCTCGGCGAGATCATCACCGCCACCGCCGCGAGCCTGCCCGCCGGCATCGGCAACGCCACCCTGGCGCAGACCCTGTTCCACACCACCGTGAAGACGCCCTACCACTTCGGACTCACCACCCACGGGCTCACCGAGGTGCCCACCGGCATCCCGACCGGCTCCTGGCGCTCGGTGTACTCCGCCAACACCCGCGGCGCCGAGGAGATCGTCGTCGACGAGCTCGCGGCCCGGACCGGCAAGGACCCGTACCGGTTCCGGCGCGCGTTCCTGAAGAACGACGCCCAGCGCGCGGTCCTCGACAAGGCCGCGACGGAAGGGGAGTGGGGCCGGCCGATGCCGGCGGGCTGTGCGCAGGGCATCGCCTTCCACGAGGAGTACAAGTCGCGTACCGCGTGCCTGGTCGAGATCGACGCCCGCGACCCGGAGCACGTCCGCGTGACCAAGGCGGTCATCGCCGTCGACGTGGGCCTGCCCGTCAACCCGCGTGGCCTGGAGGCCCAGATGATCGGCGGCCTCACCGACGCCATCTCGACCACCCTGAAGGCCGGGCTGCACCTGGAGCGGGGCCTGCCGCTGGAGGGCAGCTACAGCCAGTTCCACTGGGCCCGGCAGCGCGACACCCCGCGCGACGTGCGGGTCTTCGTCCTGCCCGCCACCGGGGAGGAGCCCGGCGGCGCGGGCGAGCTCGGCGTGCCGGCCGCCGTGGGCGCCATCGCCAACGCCTGGGCCCGGGCCACCGGGAACAAGCCGCGCAGCTTCCCCCTCGACTTCGACGTCGACTTCACCCCCTACCCCCGCTAGGCGGTCGACCCAGCGGCAGTTCAGGAGCCCCGCCGTGCCCTCGCACACCTTCACCGTCAACGGGCAGAGCGTCACCGTGGACGCGCCCGACGATCTGCCCCTGCTGTGGGTGCTCCGCGACATGCTGGGCGTCCGCGGCCCCAAGTACGGCTGCGGGGTGGACGTCTGCAAGGCCTGTACGAGCCATCTCGACGGCCAGGACATCCGCCCCTGCGTGGTGCCCGTCTCCGCCTGCGCGGGGAAGTCGGTGACGACCATCGAGGGGCTGGCGAACGGGGACGAGCTGCACCCCGTGCAGGAGGCCTGGCTGGAACAGGACGTCTCCCAGTGCGGTTTCTGCCAGCCCGGCCAGATCATGGCGGCCGTGGCCCTGCTCAAGCGGACGCCGTCGCCCACCGACGAGGACATCGACGCCATCGCCAACATCTGCCGCTGCGGGACCTACTTCCGGATCCGGGAGGCCATCCGCAGCGCGGCGGCGCGCATGTGAGCGTGGTGGGCCCCGGCGACTCCCCCGTCGTTCCCGGGGCCGACCGCTCATGGCCAAACCTAGGCGGACGGTGGCCGGTTCGCAGGGTCCGGCCTGCACAGTGACCGGGGGAGACGGGTATCACTGCGCACAGTGTGGCGCGGGTGGTTGAATGCGGCGGCGCGACCCGGATCGAAGGGACCCTCAGATTCCGAACCCTCAGATTCCGAATCCTCCCGCCACGCAGCCTGCGACGGCGCCGGCTACGGTGCCCCTCACGGCGCCCGCGCCGACGCCTTCGGGGGAGCGCTCCCGCTCCCGGGCGGAGGACGTCCTCAAGGTGCACCGGCTCGCCCACTCCGGCGGTTCCGCCGCACTGCTCCAGTGGCTCGGCGGCCGGCTCGGCGGCTGGACGGGCGTGCTCCCGCTCGACGCCCCCGCAGGCCCCGAACTCGCCGTCCGGGGAGCGGCGGAACTGGCCGCCCGCCGGGTGCGGTCGGCCGTCCTGCACGGCGACGGCTCCGCCGCGCTGCTGTTCGCGCTGGACGACCACCGCGCCCTGGCCGCCGTACTGGACCTGCCGCACGACCCCGGCGCGCCCGCGCTTCTCGCGGACGCGGCGCCGGCCCTCGCCCTCGCCCTGCGGGCGGAGGAGGCCGAGCGGCGCGAGGAGCGGGCCGAGCTCGCCGAGTCCCGGGCCCGCGAGGCCGTCCTGCACCTGCTGATGAACGGTCGGCTCTCCACGGCCCACCAGATCGCCGAGGCGCTGTGCCCCTCGCTGCCCGAGCCGATGCGGATGTACGTCGTCGAATGCCGGGCCGGGGAGCGGACCGCGGTGACCCGGCTGTGCGAGGAGCTGACCGGCGGCCGGGCCTGGGTGGTGCGCTGCCCGGTGTACGTCCGCCACCTCATCGCCCTCGTCCCCGCCGACCTGGCGGCCACCTCGGCCTCCCACGACCCGCTGGCCGAAGCGCTGACGGGGGCGGTCGGGGACTGCGTGGTCGGGGTGAGCGGGGAGCTGCGGCTGCGCGAGGCCCCCGCCGCGTACACCCAGGCCTTCCATGCGCTGGCCGTGGCCCGCGGTCGACGCGAGCGGCACGCCCGCTTCGGCCCCGGGCCCGAAGCCGAGCTGGCCGCGCACACGGCCGGGGCCGGCTGGGCCGCGACGGTGCTCGCGCCACTGCACGCGTACGAGCCGCGAAGGCCCCAGGACCCCGGCGCGCAGGAGCTGCGGGCCACCGCCCATGCCTGGCTGGACTTCTCGGCGCACGCGACGCGGCTGCTGAAGATCCACCGCAACACCCTGGCGACCCGGCTGCGCCTGATCGAGTCGGTGCTCGGCGCGGACCTCGCCCGCCTGCCCGACCAGGCCGCCCTCTCCCTGGCGCTCCGCCTGACCCCCGGCGGCGGCGTCCGGGGGGCCGAGGCCGCCCCGCGGTCCACCGGGAACTGCGCCGCCGGCCTGCGGGCGGGCCTGGACGGCGTCCTGAGCCACCCCGACCTGGCGGCCTGGGCGCGCGCCCACCTGGAACCGCTGAGCGGGCCCGATGCCCCGCCGGGGGCGGCGCAGACCGTACGGGCCTGGCTGCGGCACGACGCCCACCTGCTCCCGACGGCAGCCGCCCTCGGCATCTCGGTGCCGGGCGCGCGCAAGCGGCTGGTCCGGATCGAGGCCCTGCTCCAGCGCTCGCTGCTGCAGTCGCCGAGCGCCCGGTACGACCTGTGGCTCGCCCACCGGGCCGAGGAGCTCGCCGGTCCGGCCGGGGACATCGCCGTTTCACCCGGGGACACAGCCCTCAAAACGGTCGTACCGCGCGAAAAGTGAATGACCATGCCTGAATGAGGCGTATCAATCTCAAGCGCGTCCTGGTAGGCGAGCCGCTGGACACCGCCCGGCTGGGCGAGACCCTCCTGCCCAAACGGCTCGCCCTGCCGATCTTCTGCAGCGACCCGCTCTCCTCCGTCGCGTACGCCACCGAGGAGATCCTGCTGATCCTCGCCCTCGGCGGGACCGCCCTGCTCCACCTCGCCTGGTACGCGGCCGCCGCCATCGTCTTCCTGCTCATCGTGGTCGTCGCCTCGTACCGGCAGACCTGCTACGCCTATCCGGGCGGCGGCGGCGCGTACGTCGTCAGCTCCGAGAACCTCGGGCAGAGCGCCGCACTGACCGCCGCCAGCGCCCTCCTCGTCGACTACGTGCTGACCGTCGCCGTCTCCGTGGTCTCCGGCGTGGCCGCCATCACCTCCGCGATCCCCGCGCTCAGTGACCACCAGGTCGGCCTCTCGGTGGCATTCGTGGTGCTGCTGATGCTGATGAACCTGCGCGGCGTGCGCGAATCGGGCCGGATCTTCGCCGTCCCCACCTACGGGTTCGCCGCCGTCATCTACCTCATGTTCATCGTCGCGGCGGTCCGCCTCGCGTCCGGCGAGACCATCCGCGCCGAGTCCGCCGACCTGCCGCTGACGGCCACCGGCACCTTCGCCGGCCTCGGGCTGGTCCTCCTTGCGATGCGCGCCTTCGCCTCCGGCTGCACCGCCCTCACCGGTGTCGAGGCGATCAGCAACGGCGTACCCGCCTTCCGCCGGCCCAAGAGCCGCAACGCCGCCAACACCCTCGCCGCCATGGGCGCCCTGTCGGTCACCATGTTCTTCGGCATCACCGTCCTCGCCATGGTGTACGAGGTGCACGTCGCCGCCGATCCGACCGAACTGGGGCTCGCCCCCGGCACCCCGATGTCCACCGCCCTCGCGCAGATCGGCCGCGCCACCTTCGGCGACTGGCACGTCCTGTTCTACCTGCTCCAGGCGGCCACCGCGGGCGTCCTCGTGCTCGCCGCCAACACCGCCTTCAACGGCTTCCCGATGCTGGCCTCGATCCTCGCCCGGGACCGCTACGCGCCCCGCCAGCTCTTCAACCGCGGCGACCGGCTCGTCTACTCCAACGGCATCGTCCTGCTCGCCCTCGCCGCCGTCGCCCTCATCGTCGCCTTCGACGCCCAGCTGACCCGCCTCATCCAGCTCTACATCATCGGCGTCTTCGTCTCCTTCACCCTCTCCCAGGCGGGCATGGTCCGGCACTGGCGGCGCGAGCTCGCCTCGCCGGCGACCCCGCGCGGGGACCGGATCCACATCCACCGCCGGCTCGCCATCAACGCCGTCGGCGCGACGCTCACCGCCCTGGTCCTGGTCATCGTCCTGGTCACCAAGTTCACGCACGGCGCCTGGCTCGTCGTCATCGCGATGCCGCTGCTCTTCCTCGGCATGAAGGCGGTCCGCCGGCACTACGACAGGGTCGCCGCCCAGGTCGCCGTCCCGGCCGGCGCCAGGCCCCGCAAGCCCTCCCGCCACCACGTCCTGGTCCTGGTCTCCGCCGTCCAGGCACCGACGCTGCAGGCCCTCGGCTACGCCCAGGCACTCCACCCCGACACCCTCACGGCCGTCACCGTCGCCGCCGACGAGGCGGACGCGCGCCGGCTGCGCGAGGCCTGGGCGGAGCACGACCCCGGCGTACCGCTGAAGGTCATCCACTCCCCGTACCGCGAGGTGGTCGGGCCGGTGCTCGCCCACGTCCAGGAACTGGCCGCCGCCGAGGGCACCGACGTGCTCTCCGTGGTCATCCCCGAGTACGTGGTGGGCCACTGGTGGGAGCAGCCCCTGCACAACCAGATCGCCCTGCGCCTGAAGGCGCGGCTGCTGTTCACCCCCGGGGTCGCGGTGATCGACGTGCCCTACCTGCTGGAATCGGCCCGGTCCGCCGCCCCGGACTGACGGGCGAGCGCCGCCGGACGCGGGACCGCGGCCTTCGGGGTGCGGTCCGCCTCGCCCGGGGTGCGCTGCAGGACCGCCGCGTGGGCGAGCGCCAGCTCCACCACGTGCGCCGGGTCGGACAGCGACCGGCCGGTGAGCTGCTCCAGCCGGCGCAGCCGGTTCGAGACGGTGTTGCGGTGGCAGTACAGCCGCTGCGCGGCCTGCGTCGTCGAGCCCTGGCAGGACAGCCACGTGCCCAGCGTGGTCAGCAGCACCCGGCAGTCCTCGGCCGGCAGCGCCAGCACCGGCCCGAGCACCACCTGCCGCAGCCGGCCCGCGAGTTCGGCCTGGGAGGCGACCAGCGCCATCGGCAGCCGCTCGTCCAGCAGCGCCGTGTACGGGCGGCCGCCGGGCACCGGAGCCGTGCGCAGCGCGAGGGCCGCCAGCCACCGCGCCCGCGCCAGATCGCCCGGGCTCTCCACGACCGGGCTGACCCCCGCCCTCACACCGAGCGGGGCCAGCAGGCCCCGTACCGACTCCAGCGGCGCGCGGCCGAGCTCCACCAGCCCCGTCTCGCCGTCCGCCCGGATCCGCCACAGCACGCGCGGGCCGGCCGCGGAGGGCTCACCGCCCTGCCCGCCGGCGCTGCCCGCACCCAGCACCACCACCGCGAACCGGCCCCGCTCCGGCAGCCCCAGCTGGGCCGCCGCCTCGGACACCGCCGGGCCGTCGGTCGACCCGGCCCCGTCCAGCAGCGTGTCGAGCAGGGCCGCCCGCCGCTCCCGGTCGCGGTCGCAGCGCGCCGCCTCGGTGGAGCGGTAGGCCTCGGCCACCGCGTCCGTCTGCTGGTCCAGTACGTCCCACAGCACCGCCGCCAGCGGCAGCAGCCGGGGCAGCCGCGCCGGATCGTACGCGGTCACGGCCTCGGTGAGGGTGTGCCACAGCAGCCGGCCGCCGCGCCGGTACGTCCGCAGCAGCGAGGCGAGCGGCAGCCCCTGCTCGGCGCGGAGGGTGCCGGTGGCCCGGGCGTCGGCGAGCTCCACCGGCAGCCCGCGCGCGCTGCGCAGCAGCCCCTCGACGGACTGGCCGAGGTTGAGGTGGATCCGCTCGCGCAGCTCCGCCCGGCCGAGCAGGGCGGCGTACGCGGGGTCCTCGGCCAGCGTCCGGTCGGCGAGCCGATCCGCCGTCACGGCGATGCGGCGGGACAGGTCCTCTCGTATCTCCTCGATGATCCGCTCCATGAGGGGCAGAGTGACACGGAAGGGGGACCGGTGGGGAGGTCCCGGACCGTGCCGCGTCCGCTAGCGTGTCCGAATCACTGCAAGTGGAGTGCCCTCACGCAGTGCACTCCTGCACCCACAGCCCCCCACACCGTCAGGAATCCTCGCATGCGCCAGAACCCGGAGCGCCGCGCCGCGCTGCTCGACGCCGCCATCGACGTGCTCGCGCGCGAGGGCTCCCGGGGGCTGACGCTGCGGGCGGTGGACGCGGAGGCGGGCGTGCCGACCGGTACGGCCTCGAACTACTTCGCCAACCGGGCGCAGCTGCTCGTGCAGATCCTCCACCGCACCCGGGAGCGGCTGACCCCCGACCCCGCCGACCTGTCAGGCGAGCCGGACACCAAGGAGCTGCTGGTCCGGCTCCTGGAGCGGATGCGGCGCGAGCGCAACGTGCACATCGCGATGCTGGAGCTGCGGCTGGAGGGCATCCGCCGCCCCGAACTCCAGTCGGAGCTGGCCGAGTTCCAGCGCGAGGAACTGGAGGCGAACATCGCCTGGCACCTGGAGACGGGCCTGCCCGGCGACCGGCAGGGCGTGGTCCTGCTCTACCTGGCGATGCTCGGCCTGATCGTGGACGACCTGACGGCCCCGGCCATGCTGGACGCCTACCCGCCCGAACACCTCATCGACACCATGGTCGAACGCCTGCTCCCGCGCACCGGGCGGCCGTGAGGCCTCCCGCGGGCCGTCCGGCCCCCGCCTGCCTGCCCGGCCGCTAGTGCTGCGACCGGAAAGGCTCACCGCACTAGCCCGCCAGGTCGCGGATGACCCGGCGGGCCAGCACGGCCCGGGCCGGGGCGAGTTCGGCCGCGACCGCCTTCGCGCGGCTGTCCCCGTAGCGGACCAGGCCTGGTGCGGAGTCCGCCGGGCCGGCCGACCCGGCGGAGCCGGGCGCCGCCGCGCACCGCCGCCTCAGGTGCGTCGGCGGGTGCGTGCTGTCCACGCTGTGCGCGCGCCGCGCCGAGACCCGGCGCAGCCGCTCGTACTCGTGCTCCGGCACCTCGCCGAAGTGCGCGGCCAGCCGCTCCCACAGCCCGTCCTCCGCCCGGTCGCGGGCCGCGCGGCCGCCCGCGCCGCCCTGCATCTGCGCCGCCACCGACTCCCGCCGCAGCCGGTCGTGGACCGCGGGGGCGAGCAGGATGCGGTCCAGCAACCCCGCGGCCGCCTGCGCGGAGCCGGCGCGGACCGCGCTCGCGTCGGCCAGGTACTCGGCCCGCTGCGAGGCGCGCAGCGTCAGGTGGTCCAGGACCACGAGCAGCCCGAAGGCGGTCCACCGGGGCAGGAACGTCACCGCGTTGACGAAATGGTCCAGCAGTCCGGTCGGCGGCGTCGGCGCCAGCACGGAGAACCAGGTGGCCAGGGCCCGCACCGCGCCGTCGGTGACGACGCCGCGCCGGGTGTCGCCGTTCGTGAAGTGCCCCAGCTCGTGCCCCAGCAGGGCGATCCGCTCCTGCGGAGGGAGGATCTCCCACAGCCCCAGGCCGAGGAGGAGCATCCGCCGCGCCCGCAGGCCGTACGCGGTCACCGCCGCGTTCGCCTCGGCGGTGACCACCACCGCGTGCACCCCGGACGTGCCGACCGCGCCGGCGACCTCGTCGATCAGCTCGAAGAGCCGGGGCGCGTCCGCCCGGTACAGCACCGGCGCGTCCTTCGGCAGTCGCGGCCGCCGCGGGCGCAGCAGCCAGGCGAGCCCCAGCAGCAGCGCGCCCAACGCCGGTTGGACGCCGGTGCTCCAGCCCAGCACGATCAGCAGGATCCCCGCCGCCACGAGAAGCACCGTCACCCCGTGCACCAGCAGCGAGACCCCGAACGCCAGCAGCGTCGCCGCATCCCGCCCCGCGGGCCGGGCCGCGGCGGAGCCCTGCTCCATCTCGGCGGCGAGCTGCTCCCCGTACGCACGGCCGATCCGCCGCCGCACCGCGGCGATCCGGCCCGGGGCCGGATCCGGTGCACCGGGATCCACGTTCCAGTCGCACGCGGCACACCAGTCGGTGTACCGCTCGTCGACCGGGACCGGCTCGCCGCACTCCGGACACGACCGCACCGCGCGCTGTGCCGTGCCCTGCGCCATGTCGGCTTCGCACTCCATGAATGGTCCTCCCCGCCGCGGACCGCCGAGATCCGCGGTCCGGGCAGGATAGGGGGCCGGTCCGGCGCCCGGGTCGGCGGGTGATCAACATTCGTGATCAAAAGTCGACGGGTTCCGGCCACTGAGCCGTGCGGTTCTGTGCATGTTCCCGCGGAAAATGCCAGAAGGCCCTTCCGGAGTGCTGAACTTGAGTAGGTTCCCTCCTGTCGCGCCGTAGACCGTGCACCTCGCACGTCCGGCCGGGAGGGGAGCCCGCGTGCCCGGGATCGACGAATGCCTGCTCGAAGCCATGGCCCTGCCCGGGGCGCGCGGAGCCGCGCTGGTCGACTGGAGCAGCGGACTGGCCCTCGGCACCGCCGGGGACTCGCCGGTCGGGGACCACGAGACCACCGCCGCCGAGACCGCGGAGCTCGCCAGGGCCGCCGCCGAGTACGAGTCCTTCGCCCAGCCGACCGCCGAGCTGCCCGCGGACGACCCGGGCGGCCCGCCGGTGGAGGACGTGATCGTCACCACCCGGACCGGCTACCACGTCCTGCGCTTCGTCGAGACCAGCTTCGACAGCAGCGTCTTCCTCCACCTCTGGCTCGACCGCACCGACGGCAACCTCGCCCTCGCCCGCCACCGACTCCGCGCCCTCGCCGAGGGGCTGGTACTCAGATGAACACCACCGCCGCCGCTGCCGCTGTCTCGCCCCTGCTGACCCGGCTCGCCGCCGAGCGAGCCACCGGAGCCCTGCTGCGCGACCGCGGCACCCTCTTCCTCGAGGACGGCCGCATCGTCCACGCCGAGAGCCCCGCCACCCCCGGCCTCGACGTCCTGCTCACCACCGGCGGCGGCCTCGCCCCCGAGCGTTGGCGCGAGGCCGTGGACCGGGCCGGGGCCCGCCGCCAGGTCGCGCGCTTCCTTGTGGACAGCGGGGGCCTGGCCGGCGGCGAACTGGAGATCTGCCACCTCGCCGCCATCTTCGACGCCGCCTTCTTCGCCCTCTCCCCGGGCAGCGGCCCCTCCCGCTTCCGCCGCGGCGCCACCCACTGGATCGGCTCCGTGCGCTCGGTCCCGGCCGCCGCCGTCGAGCGCGAGACCGCGCGCCGCCGGGAGCTGCTCGACGCCGTCTGGCCCTACCCGCAGCTGGACACGGTCCCCGTGGTGCCCCGCGCGGCAGCCCCCGGCCAGACCGTCACCGCCCGCCAGCGGATGCTGCTGGCCCACGCCGACGGCCTGCGGACCCCCGCGGACCTGGCCTGGCTGCTGGGCCGGCCCGCCTTCCACACCCTGCTCGACGTCCGGCGCCTGGCCGCGGCCGGGCTGGTCGAGACTCCGCACGCGCCCGTACCGGCGCACGCGGTCACCCCCCTGCCCGACTGGATGACCGAGACCCAATCCCCGGACGTGGCGCTGCTCCGCCGGTTACGCGACGCACTGGAGGCAAGCCTGTGAGGCTCCCGCTGCGACCGGCACTGCGCTCCGAGCGCGCCGACCGCTCCGAGCGGAGGCAGCCCGAAAGGAGAAAAGCCGACATGATCACGGCGATGGTGCCCGCCGAGGCCGAAGCCGAGATACTCGCCGAGCTCCGCCGGCTGCGGGCTCGAGTCCCCCAGCTCAGCGGCGCGCTGGCCGGCAGCTCCGACGGCCTGGTCCTGGCCCAGGACAGCGCCGCCACCGAGGTCGAGGCCGTCGCGGCCCTGACCGCGGCCGCCCTCGGGGTGGCGCAGCGGCTGAGCGACAGTACCGGCCAGGGCGGGTTCCGCGAACTGCTCGTCCGGGGCGAGCACGGCTACGTGGCCACGTACGCCGCGGGCGACGCCGCCGTCCTCACGCTCATCGCGGAACCCCGCGTCAACGTGGGCCGGCTCCACCTGGAGGCCCGCCGCTCCAGCCTGCGCATAGCCGAACTCATCGACCACACCCTCGGGCGCCGCGGCCCCGGTCCCGCCGTCCCGCAGGCCTGAGCCCCCCCACACCGCTCCACCACTCCATCCCACGGACAAACCCGTACAGACCCGTACAGACCGGCAAAAGCCTGTACAAACCCGTATAGAAAAGAGGAACCGTCATGGCCAGTGTGGAAACCGCCCTCAAGGAAGCGACCACCGTCATCGACGGCGCCCTGGGTGCCGCCCTCGTCGACTACGACAGCGGCATGGCCCTCGGCACCATCGGCGGCGGCAAGGACCTCGACCTCTCCGTGGCCGCGGCCGGCAACACGGACGTGGTCCGCGCCAAGGTCCGCACCATGGAGATGCTCGGCCTGAAGGACGAGATCGAGGACATCCTGATCACCCTCGGCGGCCAGTACCACCTGATCCGGCTGCTGAAGGGCCGGGGGAGCAAGGGGTTCTTCCTCTACCTCGCGCTGGACCGCGGCCGGGCCAACCTGGCCATGGCCCGGCACCAGCTCAAGAAGATCGAGAACGAGCTCGAAGTGTGATCGAACGTTCGGTCGGTCATCGACGCCGAGGTGGCGGGCGGCTTAAATCTTTGCCGTCCGTCCCGGCCGACCGCCGCATATGTCCAGGATGGGGGGACTTTATCATCCCGTAACCGAGTAGGATGCTCTCACCTACTGATCATCCAAAGAGTTTGCACGCTGGAGAACCCGCACCCCATGCCCCCGCGCCTGAGCATCGTCGTCCCCGTCTACAACGTCGAGCTCTATCTCGACGAGTGCCTGGAGTCCATTGCCGCCCAGACGTTCGCCGACTTCGAGTGCATCCTGGTCGACGACGGTTCCACGGACAACAGCGCCGCCATCGCCAAGGCCTTCGCCGCGCGCGACAAGCGGTTCCGGGTGGTCATGCAGGAGAACGCCGGCCTCGGCGCCGCCCGCAACGTCGGCGCCCGCCACCTCTCCGAAGGCACCGAGTACCTGGCGTTCGTCGACAGCGACGACACCATGCCCGACTACGCCTACGAGCGCCTGATCGCCGCCCTCGACGAGACCGGCTCCGACTTCGCGGGCGGCAACGTCCAGCGCTTCCGCTCCGTCGGCATGCAGCAGTCCTGGGGCCACCGCGCCGCCTTCGCCAAGACGCAGCTGAAGACCCACATCTCGAAGTTCCCCGCGCTGGTCACCGACCGCACCGCCTGGAACAAGGTCTACCGCCGCAGCTTCTGGGACGAGCACGGCTTCCAGTACCCCGAGGGCATCCTCTACGAGGACGCCCCCGTCAGCATCCCGGCGCACTACTTCGCCTCCAGCGTCGACATCCTCAGCGAGTGCGTCTACCACTGGCGCGTCCGCGAGACCGGCGAGCGCTCGATCACCCAGCGCTCCACCGACCCGGTCTCCGTCATCGACCGCGTCACCTCCATCCGCCTGGTCCGCGAGGCGCTCAAGGGCAAGCAGGGCGCCAAGTACGTCCGCTACCTGCGCGACTACGACCACAACGTGCTGAGCGAGGAGCTCCCGCTCATCTACAAGTACGTCGAGGAAGGCGGCCCCGAGTTCCGCGCCGCGTTCGTCAAGGAGGTCGGCGGCCTGATCCGTGAGATCGGCACCGAGCCCTGGTCCGGCCTGACCGTCGCCGACCGCCTCAAGGCGTTCCTCGCGAGCGAGGGCCGCGTCGAGGAGTTCATCGCGCTCAACAACCACCAGCGCGACTACTCCTACAGCGTCCCGGTCAAGGGACTGGCCCGCCCGCAGGCGGACTACCCCTTCCTGCACGGCCGCCCGCCGGTCCCCGCCAAGCTCCTCACCCTCGGCAACCGCGAGCGCCGCGTCGTCAGCCGCCTCGAGCAGGCGGTCTGGAGCGACGGCAAGCTGCTGCTGCGCGGCTACGCCATCCCCGGCCACCTCGGCGCGGAGAGCCGTCTCGCCTCCCGCAAGATGCTGATCTTCCGCGAGGGCGGCAAGCGCCGCCGCACGGTCGTCAGCACCCGTACGGTCGCCTCGCCGACGGCCACCGCGAACGTCGCGCACCTGGCCCTGCGCCACGCCGACTGGGCCGGCTTCACCGCCGTCGTCGACCCCACCGTCTTCCAGTCCGGCGGCACCTGGCGCGACGGCATATGGACCACCTCGGTCGCCGTCACCGGCGCCGGCGGCCTGCACCGCGCCCGCCTCAAGGGCGGCGAGTCCGACAGCGGCCAGAACCCGCCGGCCCACTGGGTCGCCCCCGACGTCCGCATCCTGCCGAACGCCCAGGGCGCCCTCACCATCCAGGTCGAGGTCGTCCGCGCCCGCGCCCTGGACGCCCGCCCGGCCGGCGACGACGCCGTCGAGATCAGCGGCGAGCTCGCCGCAGCCCTCGGCGTCGGCGCCACCCTGCGCCTGGAGCACGTCTCCACCGGCACCGTGCTCACCCTCCCCGTCGAGACCGCCGCCGGCGGCGCCGACCGGATCCCCTTCACCGCCCGCGTGCCGCTCGCCGACCTGGCCGCCGTGCCCGACGCCGAGATCGCGCCCGGCGCCTGGGCCCCCGAGCCGTGGAGCGTCAGCGTCACCGCCGCCGACGGCACCGAGCACCGCCTGGCCTACGACGAGCGCGGCGGCTTCACCGGCCTGGTCGTGCCGCTGCCGGGCGACACCCCCGGCCGCACCGTCTACGTCAAGCGGGGCAACACCGGTCACCTGACCCTGTCCGTGCAGCCCTCGCCGCCGCTGGTCGACTCCGTCACGGCGCAGGACGGCACCGTGACCCTGCGCGGCCGCTTCAGCGCCCCCACCGACGAGCCGTACGAGCTGGTCTTCCACGACGCCAACGGCGTGGAGTTCAGCTACCCCGTCACCCGGGACGGCGACGGCTTCGAGGCCTCCTTCGAGCCCGTGTGGCCCGAGTCCTACGCCGGCCGCACCGCCATCCCGAGCGGCCGCTGGTGGCCCACCCTGCGCCCCGTCTCCCAGTCCGGCACCACCGCCGGCCTGCTCGGGGTCGAGCGCGGCGCCCCCGTCCAGTTCGCCCCCGGCGCCCTGCACGCCGGTCCCGCCGCCCTCACCGTGCTCGGCCGCCGGATGCGGGTCGAGGCCCGCTTCTACGACCGCATGGCGCTCGTCGCGGACTCGATGGTCAGCCTCCACGACCGCTCCCGGTACGCCCAGCGCGTCCTGCGCTTCGAGACGTACCCGGCGCGCCGTGCCCTGCCGGTCAAGGACATCGCCGTCTACGACGTGCACCAGGGCCAGGGCGGCGGCGACTCGCCGCGCGCCATCCACGAGGAGCTGGTGCGCCGCGGCGAGAAGCTCGACCACGTCTGGCTCGTCCGCGACGGCCGCACCGAGGTTCCCTCGACGGCCCGCGCCGTGCAGTACGACAGCGCCGAGTGCTGGGACGTCCTGGCCCGCGCCCGCTACTACGTCGTGAACGACAGCGTGCCGCGGCACTTCCTGCGCCGCTCCGGCCAGGTCGTCGTCCAGACCTGGCACGGTACGCCGATCAAGGAGATCGGCCACGACTTCATCCACGACTACTACACGAGCCCGGACGTCCTCGACGGGCTGGAGCACGACAGCGCCCAGTGGACGCTGCTGGCCTCCCCGAGCTCGTACGCCACCCCGATCCTCAAGCGCGCCCTCGGCTACAGCGGCGAGGTCATCGAGTCCGGCGCCCCGCGGGCCGACGCCCTCGTGCGGCCCGACGCCAAGCGGATCGCCGAGGTCAAGCGGCGGCTCGGCCTGCCCGAGGACAAGAAGGTCGTCCTGTACATGCCGACCTGGCGGGAGAACCGCGAGGGCTGGTCCGGCGGCTACAAGCTCGACCTGCAGATCGACCTGGACGCCGCCCGCCGCGAGCTCGGCGAGGACCACGTGCTGCTCGTCCGCGGCCACCACAAGGTGACCGAGCAGGTCCGCGACGGCGTCCGCGACGGCTTCGTCGTCGACGTGTCCCGCTGGCCCGACCCGACGGACCTGCTGCTCGTCGCCGACGTGCTGATCTCGGACTACTCGGCCGTGATGTTCGACTTCGCGCTCACCGACCGGCCGATCCTGCTCTTCACGTACGACCTGAAGCACTACCGGACCACGCTGCGCGCCCTCAACATCGACCTGGAGGAGAAGGCGCCCGGCCCGCTGCTGGCGGACTCGGCGAGCCTGATCGAGGCCGTCCGCAACGCCGACGCGCTCGGGGAGCAGTACAAGGACGCGCGGGCCGCGTTCCGTGCCGAGTTCTGCGACCTGGACGACGGCCGCGCCGCCGAGCGCGTCGTCGACCGGATGCTGGAGCAGGGTGCCAAGCCGAAGGCGTAAGCCAAAGGCGTAAGCCATCGGAGTGCATTCCAGGCGCACCTGAGACCGGCCCCGGGCCCACCGATGAATTTCGGGCCCGGGGCCGGTCTGTAGTGGAAAGCGATGCGGCCACCCGCCGGGGCCGCGCGCGAGCCACCCGCCTGGAGGGCAGTCATGAGCAGCACCGGTTTCACCACGTGCCTGTGGTTCGACGGCGTCGCGGAGGACGCCGCCGCGTACTACGTGTCCGTGTTCAAGGACGGCCGGATCGGCCGGACCGCCCGCTACACCGAGGCGGGGCCCGGCCCGGCCGGCGAGGTGATGGTCGTCGAGTTCGAGATCAACGGGCAGAAGTTCGTCGGCCTCAACGGCGGCCCCCAGTTCACCTTCAACGAGTCGATCTCCTTCCAGATCCACTGCGAGGACGAGGCCGAGGCCGACTACTACTACGACGCATTGACCAAGGACGGCGGCGAGGAGTCCGCCTGCGGCTGGGTGAAGGACAGGTTCGGGGTGTCCTGGCAGGTCGTCCCGCCCGGCGCGATCGACCTGGTCACCGACCCCGACCCCGGGCGGGCCGCCCGGGCCACCGCGGCGATGATGAAGATGAAGAAGCTGGACGTGGCCGAGATGCGCCGGGCCGCCGACGCGACGGCCTGACCGGCCGAGCGGTCCGCCCGGCCGGTCAGGCGGAGGGCCCGTCAGACGGAGGGCCGGTCAGGCGGACGGCCCGGCTCCGGGCACCCGGGCTCCCGGCTCAGTCGGCGATCCGGGCCAGCAGCTTCGGCAGCGCCGTGCCGATCGGCTCGCGGATCACCTCTTCGGCGAGGGCGTCGTACGGGGTCTCCTCCGCGTTCACGATGATCAGCCGGGCCCCCGCTTCGGCCGCCATCCCGGCCAGCGCGGCGGCGGGCTGCACCTGCAGCGTCGATCCGACGGCGATGAAGACGTGGCAGCCCTTGGCGATGGCCACGGCCTGGGCCAGCACCTCGGGGTCGAGGTGCTGGCCGAACATCACGGTCGCCGACTTCAGGATCCCGCCGCAGGACAGGCAGGCGGGATCCGGCTCCCCGGCCGCGATCCGGTCCAGGGCCTCGTCCATGTCCGTCCGCGCCCCGCACGCCGTGCACACCACGGCCCGCGCGGTGCCGTGCAGCTCCAGAACCTTGCGCTCGGGCACCCCGGCGAGCTGGTGCAGCCCGTCCACGTTCTGCGTGATCACCCGCACCGGAACCCCGCTGCGCTCCAGCTCGGCCACGGCCAGATGCGCGGCATTCGGCCGCGCCCGAAGCGCCCCGAGCTCGGCACGCATCCGCCAGGAGCGGCGCCGGATCTCCGGATCGGCCATGTAGTACTCGTACGTGACGAGCTTCTCGGCGTCGGGCTCCCGGCGCCACAGCCCCTGCGGCCCCCGGTAGTCCGGAATCCCGGAGTCGGTGGACATCCCGGCCCCACTGAACACTGCGACAAGCGGCTTACCCATGCCCCGACCCTACGGAGCGCCGGCGGGGGACCGCGACCGGATTTGCGGCGCCCGCGGGCGGGGGCGGAGAGTCGTTCCTGCGGTGAATCCCGCCCTCCACAGGAGTGAGATCCGGCCCCCACCCCTGTCCGCGACCCCGCCCGGCGGTTACACATCCCGCATGGACATCACGCCGTACCGCCTCGGCGCCGTGCTGCTGACCCTGCTCGTGCTGCCGGCTCCGACCACCGCACTCGCCGATCCGGCCCCGGTGCCCGCCCGTCACCGGCACAGCGCCGCCGAGATCAGCGACTTCCTCACCTCCTTCTACGGCCACCACGGCCCCTCCGAGCGCGACCGCGAGCAGAAGGTGTCGCAGCAGCTCAAGGACAGGCAGGGGCAGAGCCGGTACATGGACGTGCTGCTCTGCGTCCGCAGCGAGTCGCGGGACGGCGCCCGCAGCGAGCCGCAGGACATCGTCATCGGCCCGGTGACGGTGGCCCAGTCCGCCAAGGTGGGCTGGGCCACCGTCACCACCCACTGGAGCCCGGAGGAGACGGACACCTTCACGGTCTACGTCCGCCTCGACTCCCGCCCGATCAAGATCGACGACGTGATCTGCGCCGGCTGAGACCAGGAGCGGAGGATCCCCCGACTCGGCTGCCCGCGCGCCCGTGTCGGGGCTTCACCGGTGCGTTACCAGGGCGCCTGCGGTTCCCCCGGCACGTCTGGTACAACACGGGACATGACGGGATTCGAGATCGGCGGTGCGAGCGCCGCGGACATGGAACTGATCCGCACCTGGGCCGACGAGGAGGGCTGGAACCCGGGCGACTCCGACCGGTTCGCGTTCGCGGTCGCCGATCCGGCCGGCTTCCTCGTCGGCCGGATCGACGGCGAGCCGGTGGCCTGCATCTCCGCCGTCCGGTACGGCTCCGGCTTCGGGTTCATCGGCTTCTACATCGCCCGCCCCGCCTTCCGCGGCCAGGGGTACGGGATCCAGCTCTGGCACGCGGGGATGAAGCGCCTCGACGGGCGGCTGGTCGGCCTCGACGGCGTCGTCGACCAGCAGGACAACTACCGCAAGTCGGGGTTCCGTTCGGCGTGGAACAACGTCCGCCACGAGGGCCGCCCGCGGCGCGGAGGCGGGGTGGAGGACGGCGGGGTGGAGGTGGTGGATGCCGCCACACTGCCCTTCGCGCTGCTGGCCGCGTACGACCGCCGGTTCTTCCCCGAGGCCCGCGACGCCTTCCTGTCGGCCTGGACCGCCCTGCCCGGCCGTACCGCGCTCGCTGCCGTGCGCGACGGGCGGATCGAGGGGCTCGGGGTGGTTCGGCCGTGCAGCGGGGCGTCCCGGATCGGCCCCCTGTACGCGGACGGCCCGCAGATCGCCGCCGCCCTGCTGCACCGGCTCGCCGAGCACACCCCGGACGGCGTGGTCGCGGTGGACGTGCCCGACGCCAATCCGGTGGCCACCGCCCTGCTGTCCGACCTGGGGCTGGTCCCGACCTTCGAGGCGGCCCGCATGTACACCGGCCCGGCGCCGCAGGTGGAGCTGTCCGGGCTGTACGGGGTCACCAGTCTCGAACTGGGCTGACGGGCGCGGCCGATGGCGCCCGGGGTCCGGACGGCGGTCGCACGGCGCCGCCCGGTCCCCCCGGCCCCCGGCCCTCCAGCCCGGTCAGAACCGGAAGAGGGCGCCGCTCGCGTGCCGCAGGCCGCACGGGTTGGCGAAGGTGTAGGAGTAGCTGAGGCGGCGGCCCTGCCAGACGCCGTCGGCGGTCACCGTCATCGGGTTCCACTCCCGGGTGCAGTCGACGCCCGGCCCGGGTTCGGCGCTCGCGTCCAGCCGCGTCGCGTGCGCCCGCAGGTCGGCGCAGGCCGCCGCCGGGGACGGGTGCGTGCCGCCCGGAGCGGGCGCACAGACCAGGGTGACCGCGCGCAGCACCCGGTCCTGCGCGGGGTTCTCCCCGGCGGTGATGCTCAGGACGATCGCGGAGGGCGCGTACAGGCTTTCCGTGCCGGTCGGCGCGGCGTCGGCGGCTCCCGGCCAGGCCAGCGCGCTGAGCGCGGTGAGCGTCATGGCGGCGGAACCGAGACCGAGACTCCGTGCGATGGACCGCATTTCGAACTCCCTTGGGTGGTTGCTTCGGATAGCGGACAGGAGTCTTGCCGAACGAAGCCGTGAACGCCCGTTCGGACCATGGTTTTCCGTCACCGTTCGTGAGCGGATGTATGCAGTCCGCAGTGGGGTGGGTGCAGCTGACCTGTGCCGGAGCGCTGCCGCGAATCGGCCGAACACGCGCGCTGAAACCTTTGCGCGGCGGCGCAGGGGGCCGGCCGCCGGCCGCTGACGGGCTCCTACTGGGTGGCGTGGGCGTGCGGGGCGTACAGGTCGAGCAGCCGGGTGCGGGTCTGCTGCAGACGCAGCGCGAGGACGCGCCCGACCCAGTGCCCGATGGCCGAGCCGAAGGCCGGGTCGGCGTCCATCAGCATCCGTACGGCGCTCGCATCGAACTCGTAGCTGCGCACCGGGGTCATGGCCTCCGCGCTCAGCTGCCACACGTACGGCGGGAACAGCCAGGACCAGCCCACCAGCTCACCCGTGCCGAGGTTCTCGACGGGAGCCGGCAGCCGCCGGCCCGGCACCGGGAGCTGGAGGGTCACCGTCCCGGAGCGGACGATCCAGAAGGACTCCGCCGGGGAGCCCTCGTCGAAGATGCGGGCCCCCTCGGGGAAGTTGACCTCGCGGGCCCGGTCCATCAGCCGGGCGCGGTGCTCCGCGGACAGGACGGCGGCGATGCGGACGGGGGAAGGTGTGCTCACGACGGCCTCCGATCACGGCCCCCCGCTACCCCCAGTGTGGCCGACCCGGCGCCGATCCGGGCGGGGCCGCGCGCGCCGGCCCGGCCGCGTCGGCAACCACCGCCGGTCAGTCCTCGGCATTGGCCTCCAGGCAGGCCAGCTCCATCGCGTCGAGGACCGCCTCGTGGCTGCGCCGGGTCAGCTCGGCCACGTTCTCGATCTGGGCCGTGGCCCAGGCGGCCAGCGTCATCACCAGCACCCGCAGTCCGTCCGTGCCGTGCTCGGCCAGGATCGCGTCGGCGACGAGCATCGCGTCCTCGGGCACCCGCTCCGGCGGCTCCAGGCCGGCGAGGCCCCGCAGCATGACGAGGGTGCGGCGGGAGATCTCCGGCGTCATCCTCGCCAGCCGCAGGTCTTCTTCTTCGTCCATCCGCCCCGCCCTTTCGATCCCTCGCCCGTCCCCTGAGGGCACGGTAGAGGCCGGCGGACCCGCGCGGGGCCGTTTCGCCGCGCCGGCTCCGCGCAAAGCGACCGTACCGGTGGGTTCCCTGTCGGCCGACCGGCCGGTAACTTGGCGCGGCAGTCGCCCGGGACGGGCGGCCCGACCCGGCGGGAGACCGATGAAGAGCCTCGTGCACGCGGCGGTGTCGGCCGCCCTCGTGCTGCTGGCGGGCGCCCTGCCGGCGGCAGCGGCGCAGCCGACCGTGCAGCCGACCGCCCCGGCCGCCGCCTCCGGGGCCCGGGCCGCAGTCTCCGGCGCCCCCGCCGCCGCGGTGGAGAGCTGGACCCCGCCGCTGTCCACCCGGGGCCGCTGGATCGTCGACGCGAACGGCAACCGGTTCCGCCTGCGCTCCGGCAACTGGGACGGCGCCCAGGGCTCCTGGACCGGCTCCGGCGACCGCACCGACCCGGCCGCCCACCATGCCGGCCAGGACTCCCACGGCATCCCGCTCGGCCTGGACCGGGTGGCGCTGCCCACCCTCCTCGCCGACTTCCGGGCCCTCGGCCTCAACAGCATCCGGCTGCCCTTCTCCAACGAGATGCTCCGCAGCGCCGCCCCCGTCCCGGACGCGGCCGTCGCCGCCAACCCGCAGCTGCGCGGCAGGACCCCGCTCCAGGTCTACGACGCGGTCGTCGCCGCGCTCACCGAGGGCGGCTTCGCCGTCATCCTCAACAACCACACCGTCACCACCCGCTGGTGCTGCGGGCTCGACGGCAACGAACGGTGGAACAGCGGCCGCTCCACCGCCCAATGGGCCGACGACTGGGTGTTCCTGGCCCGCCGCTACCGCGGCAACCCGCGCGTGGTCGGCGCCGACCTGTACAACGAGGTCCGCCGCGACACCTTCGACGACCCCAACTGGGGCCTCGGGGACGCACACGACTGGCAGGCCGCCGCCCAGGAGGCCGCCGACCGCATCCTCACCGAGGCCAACCCGGACCTGCTGATCGTCGTCGAGGGCATCAACTGGACCGGCATCCCGGCGGACGGCCTCCCGCACGGCCGCCCCGTCCTCACCCCGGTCCGCACCCTCTCCCACACCCTCGTGGTCTCGCACAAGCTCGTCTACTCGGCCCACTTCTACGGGTACACCGGCCCCCGGCACAGCGGCGCCACCGGCATCGGCGAGACCCACGACCCGCGCTACCAGGACCTGACGCGCGCCGAGCTCGAGCAGGTCCTGTACGACCAGGCCCTCTTCGTCGCGGCCGAGCCGGGTACGCACTTCACCGCGCCCGTCTGGGTCAGCGAGTTCGGCATCGGCGCGGACGAGGGAGCCGCCCCTCCGCGGGCCTGGTTCGAGAACACCACCGCCCTCCTGGCCGCCGCCGACGCCGACTTCGCGTACTGGCCGCTCGTCGGCTGGAGCACCACCGCCCAGGGCGCCCCCGGCGGCGACACCTGGGCCCTGCTCCGCTACGACGCCGCCGGGCGCCGCTCCGGCGTACTCGACGCGGCCGACTGGCGCACCCCGCAGTGGACCGGCCTCGCCGCAGCCGCCGGGCGCACCGGGCCCGTGCCCGCCACCCCGTCCTCGTACCAGCTGAGCACCGACCACCGCGACCACAACGCCTCGCTGCTCACCCGGGCCGGCGGCGACTGGGACGGCGGCGCCCGCAAGGCGGTCTGCCCCGACGGCGCCCGCCTGGCCGGCCTCTCGCACACCGGCGGCCGCGGCCTGTGCACCGACGCGGACCTGCGTGCCGCGGCCGGCGGCCCCACCGTGGTCCGCGACGAGGCGTACGTCCCGCCCGGCGGCGACTGGGCCACCGGGTACACCAAGCTCCAGTGCCCACACGGCCAGTTTTTGATCGGCTACAGCCTGCGCGGCGAGCGGGTCTCGGCGGCCCTGTGCGCCCCGGCCCGTACGGCCCTGCCCGCGGCCGGAGGCCGGACCGTCTGGTTCGACCGCGGGGACGACCGCCCGCAGGGCGCCACCGGCGGCGACTTCGCGTACGGCCACTACAAGGGCCAGTGCACGGCGGCCGAGTACGCGGCGGGCATCGCCTTCACCACCCGCTTCGCCACCCGCCCGTCCCCGGCAGCCCTCCTGTGCCGGCCCCTGCCCGCCGAGTGAGCCGCGGGCCCCTGAGTGCGCGGCGGATTTCGCATCCAATAGGCCAAGTGCGGTGAACGGGTGCGTGAATCGGCCTAGGGTGCCCCTACGCAGGGCCGGGGGCGGCGTACGCCCGGTTCCGGCCACCGGTGCACCGCGCACACTGGGGGGTTCATGCGCAGATCCACGGGGGCCGCGGCCACGCTCGCCCTGACCTCGTCCCTGGCCCTGGCCGCGGTCGGCGCGGGGCTCGGCCTCGGGCTCGCAGGGCCGGCGGCGGCCGTCACGCCGCCGGTGGCCTTCACCGCCGACCCGCTGGCGACCTGGCAGCCCAACGGGGTCGTCTGGGCGCTGGCCGAGGCGGGCGGCACCGTCTTCGCCGGCGGCACCTTCTCCTCCGTGCGGCCCCCCGAGGGCTCCGGCGGCGCCGAGCGGACCGCCGTGAACTTCGCCGCGCTGGACGCCGCGACCGGCGCCCCGACCACCTGCACGCTCTCCTTCACCGTCGGCAGCGGCACCGCCACCGTCCGGGCCCTCGCCGTCTCGCCCGACAAGAAGACCCTCTACGCGGGCGGCTACTTCGGCGCGGTCAACGGCACCCCGGTCTCCAGCCTCGCCGCCGTCGACGTCGCGACCTGCACCGTGAAGCCGTCCTTCCGGCCGGCGTTCGCCGCCACCGTCCGGGCCCTGGCCGTCACCGGCGACACCGTCTACGCGGGCGGCGACTTCCTGACCGTCGCCGGCCAGCCCCGCGGGCGCTTCGCCGCCGTCGCCGCGTCCGACGGCGCCCTGAAGCCCTTCCGGGCCGACGCCGACGAGCCCGGCCGCGCCGTCGAGCTCACCCCCGACGGCACCCACCTCGCCCTCGGCGGCGATTTCTTCACCGTCAACGGCACCGACACCCACGCCCTGGCCGTGGTCGACGCCGCCACCGGCGCGGTCGCCAAGGCCTACCCGGGCTTCATCCAGACCAGCTCCGTCGTGAAGGACCTCGCAGCCGACGCGAACGGCATCTACACCGCCAACGAGGGCACCGGCGGCGGCGTCTTCGACGGCCGGATCGCCCTGCACCCCACCGACTTCACCCAGCGCTGGCGCGACACCTGCCTCGGCGCCACCCAGGCCGTCCTGCCGTACCACGACGTGCTCTACAGCGCCTCGCACGCCCACGACTGCTCCAGCGTCGGCGAGTTCCCCGACGGCCAGCGCCACCACCTGCTCGCCCAGCCGACCTCCGGCACCGGCAAGCTCGGCTGGGCCCCCGACACGAACGACGGCATCGGCGAGGGCATCGGCCCGCGCGTGATGACGGTCGGCTCCGGCGGCGGCGTGCCGTACCTGTGGGTCGGCGGAGAGTTCACCACCGTCAACGGCGCCGCGCAGCAGAGCCTGACCCGCTTCGCGTCCACCGGTGACACCGGCGCGCCCACCGCCCCGCTCGCGAGCGCGGCGAGCTTCCGGCCCGGCGAGGTCCAGGTCCGCTGGCGCACCGGCCTCGACCTGGACGACAGCACGCTGACCTACCGCGTCTACCGGGGCGGCGCGGCCGCGCCCGTGGCCACGGTCACCGCCGACTCGCTGTTCTTCCGGCGCCCGCAGGCCT
Source organism: Streptomyces sp. NPDC046876 (assembly GCF_040645035.1). NCBI lineage: Bacteria > Bacillati > Actinomycetota > Actinomycetes > Kitasatosporales > Streptomycetaceae > Streptomyces > Streptomyces sp. NPDC046876. Next base: position 35,739 of record NZ_JBEYXK010000039.1, read on the forward strand.
CCTGGACCGACACCGCCGTCACGGCCGGCCAGACGTACACGTACCGGGTGACCGCGACCGACGCGGCCGGCAACACCAGCGCCCCCTCGGCGCCCGTGAGCGTCACCGTCCCGAGCACGGCCGAGGCCTACGCCGGCCAGGTCCGCGCCGACGGCGCCCAGCTGTACTGGCGCTACGACGACACCGTCCTGCCGTACGCCGCCGACTCCTCGGCCGGCGGCAACCAGAACGGCGTCCACCTGAACGCCCCGGCCCTGCGCCAGACGCCCGCCGCGGTCACCGGGCCGGGCACGGCCATCGGCTTCAACGGCACCGACACCCAGGTGTACGGGGACCGGCGCCAGACGGTCGGGAGCAGCTACTCCCTCGAGACCTGGTTCAGGACCGACACCACCCGCGGCGGCAAGCTCTTCGGCTTCGGCAGCAACCAGTCCCGCGGCAGCAACCAGTACGACAAGCACCTCTACATGACCAACGACGGGCGGCTGGTCTTCGGCGTCTACACCGGCGCCACCCGCACCGTCACCACCGCCTCCAGGTACAACGACAACAGGTGGCACCACGTCGTCGCCACCCAGGGCCCGGGCGGCATGGCCCTGTACGTCGACGGCGTCCGCAAGGGCACCCTCGACGTCACCGCGCACGAGAACTACTCCGGCTACTGGCACGCGGGCGGCGACAGCCTCGGCGGCTGGCCGGACCGCCCGACCAGCGAGTACTGGGCGGGCCGGCTCGACGAGACCGCCGTCTACCCCACCGCCTTGAGCGCGGCGCAGGTCCAGCACCACTACGCCCTCGCCACCGCCCCCGCCGACTCGGTCGTCCGGGTCACGGCCGCCGAGGACACCTACGCCAACGCGGGCGCCCCCGCCGGCAACTTCGGCGCCTCGGGCTCCCTCGCCGTGCGCGGCACCCCGCTGTACACGAGCTACCTGCGCTTCGACCTGCCCGCCGCGCCCGCGGGCACCGTACTGAAGTCGGCCGCGCTCAGCGTGAAGACCAGCACCATGAGCGGCGCCGGCACGGCCGACACGGTCTCGGTCGTCCCCGTCACCGGTGCCTGGACGGAAGGGGCCGTCACCTACGACAACCGGCCGGCGCTCGGCCCTTCCGCGATCGGCAGCTACCCGGGCGTCCCGGAGGGCTCGGCGGTCCACACCACCGCGCTGTCCACGCCCGCCGTCGCGGCCGCCCTCGGCACCGGCTACGGGCTCGCCCTCACCGGGAGCGGGACGGACGCCCTGTGGCTGTGGTCCTCCGAGGCGCAGGCGAACGAGGGCACGCCGCAGCTCACCCTCACCTTCGGCCCGCCGTAGCCGGCCCCGTAGCCGCTCCGGGGCCGGGAGCAGTCCGCCGCCGGCGGTCCGCCGTCACGGCAGCGCGTACGTCAGGACGTAGGCGACGGACGTGTCACCGTGGCGGTACTCGAAGCCGCCGGAGCCGGAGAGCCCGGCCAGCTCGCCCGTCCCCGAGCCGGGGACGACCTCGAAGGTGCACCGGGTGCCCCCGGCGTCGAACGTGCCACGCTGCTCCAGCGCGAACGAGCCCGTACGGCCGTCGACGGCACCCGACAGCAGCTCCACACCGGTGTACGAGCCGACGCTCTCCCCGGTGTAGGTGATGGTGTAGGCGCAGGAGGTCGAGGGGGCCTCGATCCCGCCGGTGAAGGAGTTCACCACCGTGGAGCGGGCGAGCCGCGGGGTGGAGTCGGCCGGGCCGACCGGCTGCTCCTCCCAGTCGGCGAACGTGAAACGGCCCGTGGTGCTGATGGACACGGCAAAGCCTCCCGAGGGCAGGGCCCGGCGGCGGGCCTGTCCCGCCCCGGTACGGGGACCAGCCTGTCCGGGGTACCTGACACCTGCTGTCAGGTACCCCGGACGGGGCGGGAACAATGGCCGGCATGCGTGCCGACCGCCTCCTCTCCCTGCTCCTGCTGCTGCAGAACCGCGGCCGGATGACCGCACCGGAGCTCGCCGCCGAGCTGGAGGTCTCCGTCCGCACCGTCTACCGCGACATCGAGGCCCTCGGCGCCTCCGGCATCCCGGTCCACGCCGACCGCGGACCGGCGGGCGGCTACCGGCTGATGGACGGCTACCGCACCCGCCTCACCGGCCTCACCGACACCCAGGCCGACTCCCTCTTCCTCGCCGGTACGCCGGGCCCCGCACGCGATCTCGGCCTCGGCGCCGACCTCGCCGCCGCCCAGCTCAAGCTCCAGGCCGCGCTGCCCGCCGCACTCGCCGACCGGGCCCGGCGGCTCCAGGGCCGCTTCCACCTCGACGCCACGGCCTGGTTCCGGGACGCCGACCCCGTCCCGCACCTCGCACAGATCGCCCAGGCCGTCTGGGACCAGCGCGTCCTCGTCGCCGCCTACCGCCGCTGGAACGGCGAGGAGCGCACCGGGCGCACCCTGCACCCGCTCGGGCTGGTCCTCAAGGGAGGCATCTGGTACCTGGTGGCCCGGCCCGCGGACGCGCCGGGCGGGACGTCCGCCGGCGAGCCCGCCGGGGTGTCCCCGGGCGCGCCTGCCGGCGGGTCCGGAGGGACTCCCGTACGGACCTACCGCGTCTCCCGGTTCCTGGCCGTGGACACCGCGCCCGAGACCTTCGTACGCCCCCACGGGTTCGCACTCGCCGCCTACTGGGAGCAGTCCGCCCGGCGGCTGGACGACGCCCTGCACCACCAGACCGCCGTCGTACGCCTCTCCGCGCGCGGCCTGCGGCTCCTGCCGATGCAGTTCGGCGCGGCCGGGAGCCGCGCCCTCGCCGAGGCCGGCCCCGCCGACGCCGACGGCTGGACCGCGGTCCGCCTGCCCGTGGAGGTGCAGTCCGTGGCCGTCGGCGACCTGCTGCGCCTCGGCACCGAGGCCGAGGTGCTCTCCCCGCCCGAGTTGCGCCGGGCCCTCGCCGAGACGGTCGCGCTTCTCGCAGAGCGATACGGGGGAACCGCTCGGTAGCGTCCCGACTACCCTGGCGCCATGACGATGCAGAAGACCGTTCATGTGAGTGTTGAGGCGATGCTCGAGGACCTCAGGACACTCGTGGAAGTCGAGTCTCCGTCGCGTGACCTCGACGCGCTGACGGCATCGGCCAAAGTGGTGGCCGGGGTGCTCGAGAGCCGGCTCGGCGGGCAGGCCGTCCTCATCGACAGCGAGGCCGGGCCGCACGTCCACTGGTCGGGCGGGGGCGACCCCAAGGTGCTGATCCTCGGTCACCACGACACGGTCTTCCCGCTCGGCACCCTCGAACGCCGCCCGTTCGCGGTCGAGAACGGGCATGCGACCGGCCCCGGCGTCTTCGACATGCTCGGCGGACTGGTCCAGGCCGTCCACGGCGTGGCCGCCCTGGAGGACCGGTCGGGCGTGGAGATCCTGGTGACCGCCGACGAGGAGGTCGGCTCCCACTCCTCCCGCGCCCTCATCGAGGAGCGGGCCCTCGCGTGCGGCGCCGTCCTGGTCTTCGAGGGCGCCGCCGACGGCGGTGCGCTGAAGACCGGCCGCAAGGGCTGCGGGACCTTCCAGGTCTCCATCACCGGCCTGGCCTCGCACGCGGGCCTGGAGCCCGCGGCCGGGATCAACGCACTGATCGAGGCGGCGCACCAGGTCCTGGACATCGCGGCGCTCGGCAGGCCCGAGATCGGCACGACCGTCACCCCCACCGTCGCGTCGGCCGGCACCCTGGACAACGTGGTCCCCGCGGAGGCGGTCGTCGTCGTGGACGTCCGGGTCGAGACGGACGAGGAGAAGGACCGCATCGAAGCCGCGTTCGCAGCCCTGGCCCCGCATCTGGAGGGCGCGAAGATCGAGGTCCACGGAGCCGTCGGCCGGCCCCCGATGCCCGAGTCGGCATCGGCCGAGCTGTTCGCGGTGGCGAAGCAGTTGCTGCCCGGCCTGGAGGGCATGGCCGTCGGCGGCGGCAGCGACGGCAACTTCACGGCCGCACTGGGCGTGCCCACGCTGGACGGCCTCGGCGCGGTCGGCGGCGGCGCCCACGCCGACCACGAGTACGTGGTCGTCGACACCATGGCGGAGCGCGCCGCCCTGGTGGCCGGCCTGGTGACCGCCATCCGCGGGTAGCCGGCCGGTGGCGGGTCAGCGCGGCGGTTCCACCTCCAGGAAGCGGCGCCGGCGCGGGCCCCGGTAGAGGAGGCAGACCCAGCCCAGCGCCTCCAGCGCGGCCGCGCAGGCCGCCAGGCGGTCCTGCTCCTCCCGGGCCGCGCCGCTGCCGGGCGGGCCGAGCCAGGCCACCTCGGCCCGGCGGGCCGCCGGCTCCGGTCCGGCCGAGACCCGGTAGCCGGTCCGGGTGGGCCGGCCCTCCTCGTCCACCGCCGACGGGGGCAGGCCCGCGGCCTCCAGGGCCAGGGCCACCGCCCGCGGCAGCTGGCGCAGCTCCCACGGCGCCGGAACCCCCTCGCCCACCCCGCCGTTCACCAGGCGGCGGATCTGCAGCAGCCCCTCGAACGCCGTGCGCACCTCCTTCGCCCGCTCCGCCGTGGCGGGCACGGCCGGGCCGTCGCCGGTCGCGGGCTCGAAGCCCCCTCGGGGCGCGGTCATCGGCCACCGCCTTCCTCGGCTCCACAGGGGACTTGAGTACGTTACGGCCAACGGCCTGAGTATCCGCCCCCATTCCCGGTCGGGCCCCCGCTGCTCGAATGGGGCCATGACCTCCGACGCCCCGCACGGCCCGCACCGCCGCCGCCCCCTGCACGACCGCCCGCGCATCCAGCACGTGGCCACCGCCGGCTCGGCCCTGGCCGTGGCACTGCTCCCGATCGTGGTCGGCGTCCTGGTCGCCAAGGGCATGGCCACCGACCCGCACGCCCCGGTGAACGCCTTCATCACGGGCGGAGGACAGCGGGCGGGCCTGCCGCGGGCCGAGTGGCGGCGCCGCGGCCACACCACCCTGCGGCGGCTGCGCACGGTCCGGCGCAGCACCGTACGGCGCTGCGCCGCGGTCCGCGGACGGCGCCCCGGCACCTCCTGACCCCGGTCAGCGGCCGTACTGGCGCACGCACAGGTCCACGATCGACGGCGGCACGGAGCCCTCGGCGGCGGAGCACAGCTCGTCCATGCGGGGCTCGGGCGCCTGGACCGGGGGCTGCCGGTGCTTGCTGCGGGGCGGCGAGGACTGGGGCGCGTGGGCCCGCCGGGGCGGGGCGGCCGGTTTCACGGTCCGCGCGGCGGGCGGCCCGGCCGCCTCGGCCGGCGCGTCCTGCGACGGCGGCGCGGCCAGCGGACTCCGCGGCTGCCGCTGCAGCTGCGGCCGGGGTGGGGACGGCGGGGGAGACGGCGAGGGCGAGGGCCGGGGCGCAGGCGCCGACGGGTCCTGCGGGTCCGGCGGCTCCGCCGAGGGGGTGGCCGCCGGGGCCGGCCAGGGCGACGGCCCGCGGGAGGCGACGGTCGCCCCGGCGGGCGGCAGGGGCGGTGTCCCGGACGTGCGCGCCGGAGCAGGAGCCGGAGCCGGGTCCGGGTCGACGGAGACACAGCCGGTGCTCGCGAGCAGCGCGACGAGGGACAGGGGCAGGGCCCGGCGTAGCTGCATCCGTCCACGATGCCCGACCGCCGGGCCGCGGGAGCCCATGCGCTCACGCGTCCGGGTGACGGGGCGTCCGGTCCCGCCCGAACGGCGAAGCCATTGCTCCGGACGGGAATCTCCGTAGGCTGCCGGGGAACGGGAACGGCAGTGCGGTTCCGGGGGAGGCGCGACCCCCGGCACACCGCACTGCCCGCCCTCCTGCCCGCCCAGCCACGGAGCCCCGCCCATGCCCCGACCCGCCGCGCCCGACGACCCGATGCCCACCCCCGCCCCGACCACCCCCGCCCCGGTCTCCTCCTCCGGTGCAGCGTCCGCCGCCGGCCCCATACCCTCCGTTCCCGTCTCGGCGCCCGACCGCGCGGGCCGGCGGGCCTGGGGTGCGGTGCTCGCCGTGGCCCTGGGGATCTTCTGCCTCATCACCTCCGAGCTGCTGCCCGTCGGACTGCTCACCCCCGTCGGGGACGCGTTCGGCGTGTCCGACGGGACCGCCGGGCTCATGGTCACGGTGCCCGGGCTCGTCGCCGGCTGCTGCGCGCCGCTCGTCACCGTCGGCGCCGGCCGTCGGGACCGGCGGCTCGTGCTGTGCGGGCTCATCGCCCTGACGGCCGCCGCCAACCTCGTCGCCGCCCTCGCCCCGCACTTCGCCGTGGTGCTCGCCGCCCGCCTCCTCGTCGGGATCAGCGTGGGCGGCTTCTGGGCCCTGGCCGGCGGGATCGCGGTACGGCTCGTCCCCGAGCGGCACGTCGGCCGGGCCACCGCCCTCGTCTTCGGCGGCGTCCCCACCGCGTCCGTCCTCGGGGTCCCGGCCGGCACCCTGCTCGGGGGGCTCGACGGGCTCGGCGGCTGGCGCGCCGCTTTCGGCGCGGTCGGCGTCCTCGGCCTCGTCGCGCTGACCGCCCTGCTCCTGCTGCTGCCCCCGCTGCCGCCGTCCCGGGACGTCGCCTTCCGCGAACTGCCCGCCCTGCTGCGCGGCAACCGCGCCGTCCGCGCCGGAGTGGCCGTCACCTTCCTCGTCGTGACCGGGCAGTTCTCCGCCTACACGTTCGTCCGGCCCGTCCTCCAGGACGTCTCCGGCATCGACGCCGCCTACGTGAGCACCCTGCTCCTCGGCTACGGGGCGGCCGGCGTCGCCGGGAACTTCCTCGCCGGGCCGCGCGACGCCTACCGGACCCTGCTCGCCGTCAGCGCCGTGCTCACCGTGGTCCTCGCGCTGATCGCCACCCTGCAGGGCGCGGTCGCCGGGACCGTACTGCTGCTCGCCTGGGGCCTGGTGTACGGCGGCGTCTCCGTCAGCCTCCAGCGCTGGATGCTCAAAGCCGCACCGGCGGCCTCCGAGGCCGCGACCTCGCTGATGGTGGCCATGTTCAACCTGGCCATCGCGGCGGGCGCCCTGGCCGGGGGCGTCGCCGTCGACCGCATCGGTGCCGCGGCCGCCCCGCTCACCGGTGCGGCCCTGATGCTGCTGGGCGCCGTCACCGTCGCGCTCACCGTCACCGTACGGGCCGGGGTGCCCGGGGCGTCCGGGGCGGAGGCGGCCACCTCCCGCGCGGACGGCTAGTGCTGTGGCCGGAAAGGTTTGCCGGGTCGCGGCGTCCGGTGCGGTGCATCGCAAGGCGGAGGGCCTCGGCTCGTACTGGACGTACTTGCGAGGGCCGACAACGCGGCGAGGTGCCGTGCCTGGGGCACCTCCCAGCGGTAGCCGGGGGAGCGTCGTGACCCGGTGAACCTTTCCGGTCACAGCACCAGGGCGGCCGACACCCCGGACGGATCGGGCACTTCGGACAGCAGGCTTGACCCGGACCGTGCCGGGCGGCAAGAGTGCGCCGGTCGGACCCCGCCGAGGGCCCGACCGGCCGGGCGGGGGCCGGCACCGCACCGCCGCGCCGGCCCCTTGCCCCCTCCCGGGAGAGCACCGTGTCCCACCACCCCGACGAGAGCGGACCCGACCCCGTCGAGCCCCCGCTCGTACGCCCGTACCTCGCGCCCACGGCCGCGCCGACGGAGGCGACCGCCCCGTCGGAGGCGGCCGCGCCGCTCTGGCCGCAGGACGGGCCGTTCGACCGGGAACCCGGCCAGGCGGAGCCCGCTGCCCCTGTCCCCGCCGCTGACCCCGTGCCCGGCTCCGCTCCCGCTCCGGCGCGGGACGGCCGCCGCAGCCACGCCCGCGGCCGGGAGCGGTCCGGCCTGCTCCCGTGGGCGGCCCTCGTCCTGGTCCTCCTCGGCGCGGCCGGCGGGCTGGTGTTCCTGCTGGGCGGGCCCGAACCGGAGCCCGAAGCCCCGGCGGGGCGGCCCGACCTGTCCATCCCGCAGCTCCCGGCCCGCAGCATCGACGCCGAGCCCTCGACGCAGGCGCCCGTACGCAAGTCCGCGCCGGCGTCGCCGAGCACCTCTCCGAGCCCGTCCGCGAAGCCGACGCCGCAGACCAGTGCTCCGGCCCCCGCCCAGGCGGCCGCCAAGTCCGGGACGCTGCGCATGGGCGACCGCGGGGCCGAGGTGAGCGCCCTCCAGCAGCGGCTGTACGGGCAGGGGTTCACGTACGTCTCGGTCACCGGCGTCTATGACGGCCAGACCAAGCGCGGCGTGGCGCAGCTCCAGCGGGACCGGGACATCAAGGGCGACCCGACGGGCGTCTACGGCCCGGCCACGCGGGCCGCGTTCGGCATCTGAGGCACCGCCGGCGAACGGCGTCGCACGGCCGAGGGAGGCAGGCTAGCAGCCGGAAAACGGCTGGACCAGCGCAAATGCCCGGCCGGAGAGTGGGCGCCGAGCGGCATTGACGATCGCCGCAGTCCGAGGAGGCGCCGCATGTCCACCCTGAAGGTCACCGTCGAGGAACTGACCGTCCACGAGCACCCGAACGCCGACGCGCTGGAGCTGGCCCAGGTGGGCCTCTACCGCGCCGTCGTCGCCAAGGGCGCGTACCGCAGCGGGGAGTTCGCGCTCTACATACCCGAGCAGTCCGTCCTGCCCGCCGCGCTGATCGAGGAACTCGGCCTGACCGGACGCCTGGCCGGCAGCTCCGCCGACCGGGTCAAGGCGGTCCGGCTGCGCGGCGAGCTCTCGCAGGGCCTGGTGTGCCGGCCGAGCGCCCTCGCGGACGTGGACCTGACGCAGGCGGCCCGGGAGGGAACGGACTTCGCGGAGCTCCTCGGCATCACCAAGTGGGCCCCGCCCGTACCCACCACCATGAGCGGTGAGGTGGAGGCCGCCCCCGACCTGCTGCCGTGGGTCGACATCGAGAACCTCCAGCGCTATCCCGGCATCTTCGAGGCCGGCGAAGAGGTGGTCCTCACGGAGAAGCTCCACGGCACCGCCTGCCTGATGACGTACTGCGCGCAGGACGGCCGGGTCCTGGTCTCCTCCAAGGGCTTCGGCTCCAAGGGCCTGGCCCTGAAGGAGGACGAGCGGAACCTGTACTGGCGGGCCGTCCGGGGCCACGGCGTGGCCGAGGTCGCCGCCGAGCTGGCCGACCGGCTGGGCGCGAGCCGGATCGGCGTGTTCGGCGAGGTGTACGGGGCCGGCGTACAGGACCTGGCGTACGGGACCGATGCGCGGGCCGCGGGGGAGGCGCCGGGCTACGCCGTGTTCGACGTGTCCGCCGAGATCGACGGGCAGGTGCGCTGGCTGGACCCGGCCGCTCTGTTCGCGGCCGGCGAGCTGCCGCTCGTACCGCGGCTCTTCGAGGGCCCGTACGACCTCGATGCCGTGCTGGAGCTGGCGAGCGGCCGGGAGACGGTCTCCGGGCGGGCGGTGCACCTGCGCGAGGGCGTCGTGATCCGCCCGGCGGCGGAGCGCTACAGCCCGGTGGTCGGCGGCCGGGCCATCGCCAAGGCGGTCAGCCCGGCGTACCTGACGCGCAAGGGCGGCACGGAGTACGAGTGACGGCCGCGCCCGGCCGGGCCGCGTGCGGGTACCGCCCGCGTGAGGGCGCACCGCGTACGGGTGCCGCCCGGCGCCGTCAGACCAGGCGGGCGCCGCCGTCGACGTGCAGGACCGTGCCGGTGACGAACGGGTTGCCGACCGCGTACAGCACGGAGCGCACCACGTCGTCGGGGGTGCCCGTGCGGCGGGCCGGGTTGCGGGCGGCCGCGCCGCGCAGGAAGGCCTCCTTGTCCGGGCCGAGCCGGTCCCAGGCCCCGGAGTCGACGATGCCGGGGGAGACCGCGTTGACCCGCAGCGGGGCCAGCTCGACGGCGAGCGCCTCGACGAGGAACGCCAGCGCGCCGTTGGCCGTGGCCATGACGACCCGCTCGGGGGCGGGCCGCCAGGCCGCGACACCGGAGAAGAAGGTGAACGAGCCGCCCTCGCTCATCCGGGCCGCCAGGTGCTTGGCGAGCAGCAGCGGGCCGAACACCTTGGCGGCGAACGCCCGCTGCACGTCGGCGAGGTCAAGGCCGCAGACCGGCCCGTTGGCCGGGGCGGCCGCCGTCGAGACCACGTGGTCGACGCGGCCGGCCGCGGCGGCGAGCGCGGCGATCGCGTCCTCGTCGGTCAGGTCGGTGGGCCGCACCAGCGCCGGGCGTCCGGCCAGCGTGGCCGCGGTCGCCTCCAGCCGGCCGGCGTCCGGCCCGGCCAGCACCAGCTCGGCGCCGGCCGCCGACGCGGTCTGCGCCAGCCGGCGCCCGATGTGCGAGCCGGCGCCGATCACGACGATCCGCCGGCCGTCGAGCGAGTCCTGCAGGAGAGCGGTGTTCATGGGGACGTCCTTGCGTGTGCGGAGGGGTGGTGGCCCGGCGCGGCCCGGTGCGGCCGCCCTTGATCACGACTTTCGCCCGGCCGGACGCCATACGTCCAAGACTTGGTTTCTACCGCTGCCATAACCTCTGCTCATGGCAACACTGCGTCAGCTCGAATACCTGGTCACCGTCGTGGACACCGGCTCCTTCACCCGGGCCGCCGAGCTGCTGCACGTCTCCCAGCCCGCCCTGTCCCACCAGGTCCGCGCGCTGGAGCGGGACGCCGGCGGCCCGCTGCTGGAGCGGCTCCCGCGGGCCGTCCGGCTCACCCCGATGGGGCGCGCCATGCTCCCGCACGCCCGCGCAGCCCTCGCCGACGCCGAACGGGCCCGCACCGCCGCGCGCCGGGCCGCGGGCCTGGACGGCGGCGAGATCCAGGTCGCCGCCGTCTACTCGGTCACCCTCGGGCTGCTGCTCCCCGTGCTGCGCATCTGGCACGAGCGCCACCCGCGGACCCGCGTCCGGCTGCTGGAGTTCCCGCACACCGACGCCCTCACAGCCGCCATGGCGGCCGGCCGGGCGGACCTCGCCGTCGGTCCCGCGCCCGGCGCCTGGGACGGCCCGGTACGGGAGTTGGGGCACGAGGAGTTCGTCGTCGCCGTGCCGGCGGTGCCGGAGGTCCCGGCGGTGCCGGAGCCGTCCGGCGGGGACCCGGTCCCCGGGCGGGTGCGGCTCGGGGACCTCGCCGACCGGCCGTGGGTGCACTACGCCCCCGGCAACGGGCTGGCCGAGGTGGTGGACCGGGCCTGCGCCGCCGCCGGCTTCCGGCCGCAGGCCGCCGTGCGGACCGAACAGACCGCCGCGGCCCCGCTGTTGGCCGCCGCCGGGCTGGGGCCCGCGCTCGTGCCCGAGAGCGTCCTGCCGCCCGGTTTCGCGGGCCGGGTGCTGCGCCCGCAGCCGCCGGTGCGGCGCCTGCTGGCCGCGTACACGCGCCCGGACCCCGACCCGCTCACGGCGGCCTTCCTGGACACCCTCACCGAGACCGTCCCCCTCGCCCCGGCGGACGGAGCCTGACGGCCGGGGGCCGGGCCCGCGCCACGCCCGCCGCGCTTGCCGTCGTCGGCGCGGCCCTTCGTGGTGGGATGTCGGCAAGGTCGATTCCACCAGCTCACGAGAGGTCGGGCCGATGTCCCAGGAGCGTCAGCAGGACACCATGCGGGCGATGGCGTACGAGAGGTACGGCGGGACGGAAGTGCTCTTCGAGACCAGGCTGCCCCTGCCGAAGGTCGCGCCGGGGGAGGTCCTCGTCAAGGTCAGGTACGCCGCGGTCAACCCCGTCGACTGGAAGATCATGGCGGGCGGGCTCGACGGCCTGATGGACGTCATGTACCCGGTGGTCCCCGGCTGGGACGTCGCCGGAACGGTCGAGCGGCTCGGGATCGACGTGCCCGAGTTCTCCGTCGGCGACGAGGTCATGGCGTACGCGCGCAAGGACTACGTGCACGGCGGGACCTTCGCCGAGTACGTGAGCGTGCCCGTACGCGCCCTCGCGGCCAAGCCGGCCTCGCTGGGCTGGGCGGAGGCCGCCGGGCTGCCGCTGGCCGGGCTCACCGCGTACCAGCTGCTCACCCGGCTCGCCACCGGCAAGGACGACACCGTGCTCATCCACGGCGCGGCGGGCGGCGTCGGGTCGATCGGGGTGCAGATCGCCCGTGCGCTGGGCGCGCGCGTCATCGGCACCGCCTCGCCGCGCAACCACGACCGGCTGCGCGAACTCGGGTGCGAGCCCGTCCAGTACGGGGAGGGGCTGGTGGACCGGGTCCGGACGCTCGCCCCCGACGGCGTCACCGTCGCCGCGGACTTCGCCGGCGGGGTACTCGACGTCACCCGGGAGGTCCTGGCCGAGGGGGGCCGCCACGCCTCCATCGCCGACCACACCGTGCTCGGCGCGGGCGGGCAGTGGATGTGGGTGCGGCCGCTGGGCAGCGACCTGGCCGAGCTGGGCCGCCTGGCGGACGCCGGGCAGCTCAAGGTCACCGTGGCGAAGACCTTCCCCCTGTCGGAACTGGCCGATGCCTTCGCCCTCAACCAGGAGGGCCACACGGCCGGAAAGATCGTCATCGAACTCTGACGGCGGCCGGGCCGGCCGCCTGCGCCGGGAGATCCTGCCCGGCCCCCCTGTGCGGGCGGCCTGTGCGGGCGGCCGGGACGCGCGGCCGGTGCGCGCGGCCCCGGTGGACCGGTTCACCCGAGCGTGGGCACCGCCCCGCACTCCGCGTGGGCCACCTCGACCCCTGGCAGGTCCGCGCACCAGCCGGCCGCGATCGCGGCCAGGCGCGCCGCGTCCGGCGGGTGCGCGCCGAGCCCGATCGCATGGCGGGCCGAGGTGGGCGAGGCCTCGAAGGGCCGCGGCCAGGCGTGCACGTCCCGTACGCCCGCCTCGTCGAGCGCCCCGAGCAGCGCCCGCACCCGCCCCCGGGTCCGCCCGAGCACCTCCTCGAACTCCGCGACGGACGCTGCCCGCACCTCCACCACGGCCCACGCCGCATGCCGCCGGTGCATTGGCACGGCGCCGGGCAGCCCGGCCCGGGCCGCGGGATCCGCCTCCAGGTGCTCCCAGGCCTCGTACAGCTCCTGGGCGAGGAGGTCGCGCACGCCCGGGAGGACCTGGGCCGTGCAGGTGCGGACCGGGGCGGACGGCGTGAGCACCGTGAGCGGGTCCGGCATCACGTGCGGCTGCGCCGGTGCGGCGGTCAGCGTGATCGGGACGTGCCAGTCCCAGGCGGCCCAGGTGCCGAAGAACTCCCGCAGCAGGGCGGCGGGGGAGAGGTCCGCGGCCCCACGGACCGTGCGGGCCGCGAGGACCGCCCACGCCAGCCCGGGCAGCCCGCCGAACGGCGCCGAGTCCAGGCCACGGGCCCGGGCCCAGGCCTTCACCTGCCGGGCCAGCACGGCGAACGCCGCCTGCCGCGGGCCCTCGGCGCCCACGAAGCCCCGTACCGCCTCGGCGTCGCTCACCGCGCTCAGCGCGATCGCCGCCGCCGCGCCGAGCTCCGCCCGCCGCTCCACCGCCCGCGCCGGATCCACCGCACCGGTGGCGACGACCACCAGGTCCACGTCCAGCCCCTCGGCCCGCAGCCGCAGCCCGGGCACCCGTGCGCCCGTCACCTTCCGCAGCCGCTCGGCGTGCGGGAGCGCCGCCGCGACCCGCTCGCGCACCTCCGCGATCCCGGCCGAGCCGGGCAGCGCGGCCACCAGGTCCAGGTCGGCCCCCGGCAGGGCGCAGCCCATCCGGCGGGATCCGACGAGGTGCACCACGCCCTCGCCCAAGGCCTGCGCGATGCGCGCGGTGACCTCCCCGGGCCGGGAAGCCCCCGAGCGGTCCGCGTCCGCGCCCTGCCCGGCGGTGCCCCCGGGGCCCGGCTCCGGGAGCCACCGGACCGTGCCGGTCCCCAGTTCCACCGTCGCCCGTACGCGCATCGGCTCGTCCCCGCGGCGCGAGAGCACCGCCAGCTCCCCGACGCGGGCCGCGCTCCCGCCGTCGCCCAGCCGGGCAGCGAAGTCCGCCACCGCCCGCTGCGGATCCCGGCTGCGGCCGAGCGCCAGGTGCGGGGTGAACCCGTCTCCGCGGCCCCGGCACCCGGGGAACCGTGCGGCGAGCGCCTCCCGCAGCTCCTGCCAGGGCGCGTCGCCGGCCGCCGCCGGGTCCAGCCATACCGTGGCGTCCTCCCGGTGCCCGAAGCTGTGCACCCCGGCCAGCCGCACCGGGAACGGCGTCCGGCCCGCCGCCACTTCGGACAGCAGCGGCAGCGCCTCCTCGAAGGAGGACTCCGGTACGAACCCGAACAGGAGGTTCACGTGTGCGGGCCACCGCAGGTACCCCGGGTCGTGCTCCTGCCGCAGCTCCTCCACCACCGGATCGTGCGGCGGCAGCCACGCCACCGCCGTCCGCGCGGTCGCCGGCACGTCGAGCACCGCGGCGGGCTCCGCGCCGTCGTCCGGACCGGGGAACTCCACCGTTGCCTCGACCCCGTAGTGGTCGGAGATGAACAGGCCTTCCGCTGCGGGCGAGTCGCCCCGCAGGGCGGCCCGCCCCACCCGGGCGCCGGCCGAGCGCAGCAGGATGCGGTCCAGCCGCCCGGGCCGGCCCGACAGGGAGCCCACGGCGGCCAGCGGATTGGCCACCGGGTCGAAGGTCGGCGTGTCGTCCTGCGCCCCGTGCACCTCGCTCCAGGCGTCCCGCATGGCCAGTGCCGCCGCCGGCCCCTCGGCCTCGCCGCGGCCGTCGTTGAAGTCGCCGAGCAGTACCACGTCGGCCTCGATGCCGCTGAACCCCTCGGCGATCCGGGCCAGTTCGGTGCTGCGCCGGTCCGCCCCGTTCTCGGTGTGATCGCTCGTCAGGTGGACGGAGGCGACGACCAGCGGCCCGGCCGCCGTGCGCACCGTCACGGCGGAGACGGCCTTGTACGGTCCGAGCACGTGCAGGCCCGCCTCCGCCACCGGCAGCCGGCTCAGCACGAGCAGCCCGCTGGAGGCGACGTCCTTGCCGCCCGGGTCGGTGCCCGCCGTGTACCGGGCCCGCACCCACGGCTGCGCCAGCAGCAGGACGAGCAGCTCCGGTTCGACCTCCTGGAGCGCGATGACGTCGGCGTCGGCGGCCTCCAGCGCGGCCGGCAGCAGGGGCCTGCGCCGGGCGGTGTCGATGTGCGCGGCGTCGTACCGGTCCCACAGGGTGTTCCAGGTCAGCAGCCGGACCCGCGACGGTGCGTCCGCCGCGGCCCCGCCGGGCCGCCCGCCGGCGGCCGTGCTGCCTGCCCGCCCGGCGCGGGGCGCCCCGCCGGGGTCCTCGGCGGGGCGCCAGGCACCGCCGCCCGCGGGGTCCCACGCGTACGGGGTCCGGGGGGTGAAGAACGGGGCCCGCAGCAGGCGCGGGTCGCGGACCCGCCCGGCCGTGGTGGAGTCGATCCGGTCGGTCCCGGTGGCCCGGTCCCAGACGAGCTCGCCGTCCGCCTCGACGAACAGCACCCGGTGCCAGGGGATCTCACCGCCGGGCACGAACGAGTGGAACGGCACCCGCTTCGGCGCCGCCCCGCGCTGGTGCAGCCCGATCACGAACCGGGCCGGGTCGAAGCGGGGGTCCCACTGGATCTGGTGGTAGAGCTGCTCACTGGTGCGCATCAGCGGGCCCCGCCGTTCTCGCCGTCCGTGGCCCCGGGGACCCCGGTGGTCCCGAGGCTGCCCGCGGTGTCCTCCACGGTGCCGCCCGCGCCGATGTAGTGGATGCGGTGCGCCTGCGCCTCGCCCGGATACGGCGGGCTGAACCGGTGCAGCTGGGACGTCAGCACCTGCGCCGGCACCGGGTGCGGGCGTACGCCGCCCCGCCGGACCAGCTCCGCCTCCTCGACCAGCACCACGGCCTGGGTGACCAGCGCGTCACGGCGGGCCGCGACCGCTCCGGCGAGCCCGCGCTGCTGCCCGGTCAGGGAGGTGGCGTCCCACACCACGGTGCCGCCGGCGGCGAGGGCCGCGTCCAGCCGCTCCAGCCCCTCGCGCAGCACGTCCGCGTTGGCCCGCTGGTCGGCGCGGGAGCCCCGGGCGGTGCGCAGGTCGTCCAGGCTGATGTACGCGGCCACGCCCGGCAGGCTGCGGGCGTATGTGCTCTTGCCGCTGCCCGAGGGGCCGCACAGCTGCACCAGCCGCGGGAAGCCGCCGTCCCGCCAGCGCCAGGTCGCGGCCACCGCCTCCTCGGGGGTGGAGATCCCGCCCCGGCCGAAGGCCTCGCGGGCCTCGGCCCAGCACCGGTCGGCCGCGTCCGCGTCCAGCCCGGCGAGGGCCGTCCGCAGGCCGGCCCGCAGCGGGCCCAGGGGGTCGGGGCCGAACAGCCCCTCCTCCTGCGCGTACAGCGCCGACCACTCCACGCACTCCCGCGCCTCGGCATCCGCCGGGTCCCCGGCCGGCCCGTCCGCGACCGCGGCGAGCGCGTGCAGCACCCCGAGGTCGGCCGCGGCGGCCATCCGGACCAGCCCCGCCCGGCGCCCGGCGTCCGGGAACGGCCGCCGCAGCCGCGGGTACAGCCCGACCAGGTCGGCGACGCGCCGGGCCAGCGGCATCCCGGCCGGGCCCGCCGCCAGCCGCGCCGCGATCCGGGCCCGGGGTGCGCGGTGCAGGAGGGCGGCCAGGACCCCGGCCAGGCGGGGGTCGCCGGTACGCCCCAACGCGTCCAGTCGGCCGGTCACTTCGGCAACGACACCCTCAACGGGCGCGCCCGGAGCGCCGGCCTCCATGCCGACGGCGGCGGACAGCGCGGCCGCGTCCGGCTCGGAGCCCGACCGCACCGCCCAGAGGGCGGCCTGCGGGCCGAGCCCGTTCGGCACCACCGCGGCGTACATCCAGTGCGTACCGGTCTGGACGTGGCCGCCCCGGACCCACTTGGCCACGCACCGGCCGAAGTCGGCGCGGGCGAAGCCGTCCGCCGTGCGCACGACGTACCCCTCCTGCCGGGCGGTGTCGAGCCGCAGCCTGCGCAGCGCGCGCTCGTCGAAGACGCCCCGCCACAGCACGCGCGGCACCGGAATCCCGAGACCGTGGAGGTAGCGCACCGTCCCGTCCCAGTCCAGGCACCGGTCGCCGTCCCACACCGAGAACCCGTAGAACCAGCTGTCCAGGTCCTCGTACGGGAGGGAGTGCCGCGCGTACAGGTTCTCCCCGCAGATCCGCCGGCCGGCGGGTATGCCGGCGCCGATGCGGCTTTGCAGACCTTTGACCCAGGCCCGCGACGGGTGGTGGCCCGAGTCGAGGGAGCGGGCGTGCAGGCCGTCCGCGTACAGGGTGGTGTTCTCGCCGTCGAGCTTCTCGGTGACCACGACCTCGCGCCCGGCGAACCCCGCGAGGGATCCGGCCCGCACGTCGTCCGCGGCGGCCCCGGGCGACCAGGGCAGATGCGGGGTGCGGGGGTAGTGGGTGCGCATGGGGTGGCTCCTGCTCGACGAGGCGGTACCTGATCACTGTAGGTATCCGCAAGCCCCCCGCTCCACCCATTAAGACGCCACCTCATTTTGCCTGCGTCCTCATCTGCTACCGCAGACTCACCAAAATGAGGCCACGTCCAATTCGCGGTAGCGCCGGGGAATGCAAGACTGTGCGGACCGCCGGATCGGCGGACCACACAGTGTGATTCGGTGCGTCAGCAGTCGTCGTCGTCGTACCCTCCGCCCCAGTCATCGTCGTTGTCGTACCCACCGCCGTGGTGTCCGTAGCCGTTGTCGTCGTCCCAACCGCCGCCGTGGACAACGGAGGTGACGGAGGTGACGGGGTGCGTGGGCACGGCTGCGGAGGCAGCACCCGCGGCGCCGAGCGCGGCGCCACCCGCCATCAGGACACCGATGGCGGACACGGCGAAGAGCCGGTTCGCTCTGATTGCACGCATGATTCACAACCCTTCTCGCAGTTGTGCAACTCATTGCGACACGAAATCGACCTGCCTCCTCTCACACAACGCAGATGGAGGGTTTCCGGTCACCGGGTGAATATTAATAGCGCCTATACGCCGTCAACCCGGTTTCTTAGGGCCACGAACCTTATGCACAGGAACGCAAGATTCTCACACCTCGTGATCGATGCGGGTATGAGAGCGGATCCCGCAGTTGCGGCCGTCTTTCACCCATGATAGTCAACGTCGCGCGACTCGTCATCTGGGTCGCGCCTTTCGGGCCGTGGAGCCGGACGACGACGCGGTAGCCGGGTTGGTCAAGCAGGTGCTCCATGTCCATGAGCCGCCGCATGTCAAGACCTGGTCGCAGTGCTGCCGGACCCCTGTAGTACGGGTGCGGGGCGTTCCCGCGGACGGACATCCATCGCCGCGCCAACCTGCCCCCAATCCGGCCACCGGTCCCCAAGGCCGCGAAGTCAAAGCCCCGTTCGGGGTCCTGGCCAGTCCACTGAATTGGACGTGGTCTCATTTGGTGAGTCTGCGGTAGGAGATGAGTGGTGCAGGCAATGCTGGTGAAGGCCGGGAAGTGCTCGGCTTTGCGTTCATGGCGCCGGTGGGTCCAAGCCCCTGGGCGGCACCTGGGTGCGAGCAGCGGCGGGCGCACCGCGGGACTCAGTGGCACAGGGCGACGATGGCCGGGGACACCGTGCCCTTGGCCGCCTCGCAGAGGGAGGCCATGTCGTAGCCGTGCCCCGGGTCCGGGAGCGGCGCCCCGGGCCGTTTGCGCGGCGGGGCCGGCGGTTTCGCGCGGCGCTCCGGCGGCGGCGCGGGTCGGTCGGCGGCCCGGCGAGGCGGCGGCCGGCGGTCGTCGTGCCGTACGGCGGGCGGCCGCGGCGGCTCCGGCTCCGGTTCCGGATCCGGGTCGCCGGAGGGGGGCGGCGAGGGAGAGGAGGTCGGCGTCGGCAGCGGCCCCAACGGCAGGGCCCTCACCACCCGTTCGCCACGGGCCGCGCCCTCGGGCGCCACCGGCCCGTACGGCCGTACGGTCACGCACCCGGCGGTCAGCACCAGGGCGGCAAGAACGAACGGCAGGGGCAGGACGACCCGACGTAACTCCATCCGCCCACCCTGCCCGACGAGAGCCCCCGCCGCCCAAGCCGTCACGCGTACGAGTGAGTCCGTTTCCGACCGGGCCGCGGTCGGCTCTGTTCGGACCTGCCGGAGACGAGGAGGGGCAAGGGGAGGGAGGGGGCGCCGATGGGCGGCCCCGCTCGCGGGCGGTGACGGCCCTGCTGGGCCCCCGCGCCCGCGGGGGTACGGCTGCGGCTTCCGGCCCCCTCGGCCCCGCCCGCGGGGCCCTGCCCGGGCGGTCGTGGCCCGGGCGGCCGGACCTGCCCCGGATGCCGCGGTCGGGGTGGTCCTCACGTGGTCGGACCGGAGGGGTTCATTCCGCCAGTCCGCACGGAGACGGTACCAGGGCGGCGCGCCAAAAGGTAATGGGGAGGTGTGGGTTTGGTAAAGGGATCGTCGGGACTCGGGTCGCCGCGGCCGGGGAAATCCGGCCTCCGCGGCCCGCGGTCCCTCAGCATGGGGGCATGAGCGACAGCGCGATCACCTACACCCTCTACATCCAGGCCGATCCCGCCCGGGTCTGGCAGGCCCTCACCGAACCGGCGTACACCCGCCGCTACTGGGGCCTGACCTTCGAGACCGACTGGGCGGTGGGCTCGCAGATGGAGTGGGTGGAGCGCGGAGCCCGGACCCGCGACCCCGAGCAGGTCGTGCTCGACTGCATCCCGGACCGCAAGCTGTCGTACACCTGGCACACGTTCACCCCGGAGTGGGCGGCCTCGGTCGGGGTCGCCGAGGAGCTGCGGGCGGAGCTGGCGGGGCAGCCGCGCACGAAGGTGACGTACGAGATCGAGCCGGTCGGCGACACCCTGGCGCGGCTGACGATCCTGCACGAGGGCTTCGAGCCGGGCGGCACCCTGATGGACATGTGCGGCCGGGCCTGGCCGATGCTCGCCTCCAGCCTGAAGACCCTGCTCGAAACGGGGGCGCCGCTGCCCGAGCCGGCCGCCGGCCCCGCCCCGACGTGACGGGGTGAGCCCCCCTGCCCGCCGGCCGCCCGCGGCGGTCGTGTGGAATGGGCGGCATGGGGACAGCAGAGAACCTGATACGCCAGGGGGCCGGCCCGGCGGAGGGCGCCGAGGGGACGGCCCCGCCCGAGCACTGGCGCTACGCCCGGCACCTCGAGGCACTGGCCGCCGTGGCGGCCGCCGACGGGACCGGCGCCGGCGCCGAGGCCGCGGACCGGGCCGAGGCCGACGCCGTGGCCGCCGTGCTGCGCGATCCCGACCCGGTGATGGCCGAGAGCGCGGTGGTCACCCACCTCGACCGCCGCGCCGCCCAGCTGCTGGACGACCCCCGCTTCCCCGGCTGGGCCCGCGCCCTGGGCGCCGCCCTCGGCGGCCGCGCCTTCCCGGCCCGCCGGCTGCGCGAGTGGACCCTGCTCAAGACGATCGGCCGCGGCGAGCCGTGGTCGGCCGAGGACCTCACCGGCGCCTCCGACTGGTGCCAGCGCACTGCCGTCGGGCTGCTCACCTCGTACGAGGCCCTCAGCCTGCTCGCCGCCTCGGCCCGCACCCGCCGCGTCCGCAACGCCGCCGCGGGGCGTCTGCGCCGCCGTACCCTCACGGCCTGAGCCGCCGCGCGGGGCTGCGAAGCCCGCGCGCACCGACCGCTGTTCAGCCGTCGGCTCATCCCCTCGACATGCGGAATGCACCCCGGGTCATCGCCCGGTTCCCGGCCCCGTGTTGTGGCGCTCCCGCTCGGACTGCCGGTCGACCGCGGCGAGTTGTGGAGCCCTCGCGGGTGCAGGCGTGGTCCGGCCGCTCGTTCGGCGGGCTCGGCGTGGGGGCAAATCTTGACAAAAGGGGCAAGATGGGGAGGTGGCGGCCGACGTTTTCGCTCCTCTGCCCCATGGTCTCGTCATTCACCCATTCGGAGGTTTAAGGTCTGGCTACCTGGCCAGGTATCAGCGCCGATCCCATGCCACCCACTGGAGGCTGCTCTCCGTGTCGCACGTTACGCAAGCTCCCGTCACCACCCCCGACGGTGAGCCGGCCCTGCCCGTTCCCACTGCCTACGGCCAGGTCGACGGTTGGTTCTCCGACTACGACCAGGCACTCTTCGACTGGTTCCTGACGCACCAGAACGAAAGCGGGCACGAGCCGGGCGACCTCCTCGAGCTCGGTGCGTTCATGGGGAAGAGCGCGATCTTCCTCGGGGGGTACCTGCGGGACGGCGAGGAGTTCACGGTCTGCGACCTCTTCGACTCGCCCGCCCCGGACGAGTCCAACCTCGCGGAGACGCAGGACTCCTACCCCACGCTGACCCGTCGCGGGTTCGAGACGAACTACCTGGCCTTCCACGAGGCCCTGCCGACCGTCATCCAGGCCCCGACCTTCGTGGTCGCCGACCGGGTGCGCCCGGCAAGCTGCCGGTTCGTCCACATCGACGCCTCCCACCTCTACGAGCACGTCGTCCAGGACATCGCCTCCTCCAAGAAGGTGGCCGCCCCGGGCGCGGTCGTCGTCTTCGACGACTACCGCTCCGAGCACTGTCCCGGCGTCGCCGCCGCGGTCTGGGGCGCGGTGGCCACCGACGGCCTCCAGCTGATCTGCGTGTCGGGGTCGAAGCTGTACGCCACCTGGGACGACCCCGCCCCCTACCGGTCGGCGCTGCTCGCCTGGCTGGAGGGGCGCCAGGACCTGTGGCACGGGGTGGACATCGTGGCGGGGCAGTCGCTGGTCCGCATCGGCGACCACGGCGCCGTCCCGCCGCGGCAGCCGAAGCCGCTGCGCCCGGCTCCCGAGCCCGTTGCCCCGCCAGCCGTGGCGGCGCCCGTGCAGCGCCCGCGGCCCGGTGCGGCGTGGCGCAAGCTGGCCAAGGACCTGCTGCCGCCGGTCGTCACGCGGGCGATCGTGGCCCAGCGGCGCAAGCGCGACGAACCAGTCGCCGCCGACCTCCCCGGCGGTCGTGGCGGGCGGGTAGCGGTAGGAGATCTCCAGGCCGGGCGTCGGCGTCGGGTGGTGGGGCAGC